>CASEOD010000043.1 GCA_949289445.1 uncultured Eubacteriales bacterium | reverse complement strand
TTGATTGATGCCGGTATGGAGGCAGATATGCCTTGTGCCGTAATTGAAAACGGAACTTATCCAAAGCAGAGAAAATTTATCTCAGATCTTGCTCATATAGAAGAAACTGTTTCTGTTAACCATGTAAAGTCACCTGCAGTCGTTGCAGTAGGTAAGGTATGTTCTCTGTCGGATGACTTTGACTGGTTCTCAAATCTGCCGCTGAAAGGCAGGAGAATTCTTGTGACACAGCCGAGATCCAAGGCATCCAGGCTGGAGAGCAGGCTGAGGGCTCTGGGCGCGGAAACCAGACTGTATCCGTGTATCGAAACTGCTTTTATCAGACCTCTTGCACCACCGTTTGAAGACTATGACACACTGGTATTTACCAGTACAGAAGGTGTACGATCCTTCTTCTCGTGGCTTCTTGAAAACGGTAGGGATGCGCGTTTTGTTTTCGGTAAAAAGCTGGCATGTATCGGCAGTGCTACAGCAGATGCTCTGAAAGAATATGGCCTTTCTGCTGATTTTGTTCCGTCCGTTTATGACGGTGAAACTCTGGGAAAAGAAATGATCACTTCCGGATTTGTGAGCAGAGACAGTAAGGTGATTCTGCTGAGAGCAAAGATCGGTACGGCAGAACTGACAGATGCTCTATCTGCAGCAGGAATCGATTATTTGGACTATCCTGTGTATGAGACTTCTTATGTGAGCCACGAGGCAATCGATGACCTTTCGGATTGGGATTATGTGACATTCACCAGCAAATCCTGTGTAGACGGCTTTGTGAAGACGCAGAAGGACAGAGAGGATTTTACAGGGGTGAGAGCCCTGTGTATCGGAAAACAGACGGCGGCAGAGGCTGACAAATTCGGCTTTGAAACTGTAATCGCAGATAAAGCGACGATAGATAGTATGATCGAAAAAGTAAGGAGTGATTGTAATGATTAACAGACCAAGAAGACTGAGAGCAAACCCGCTGATTCGAGGTATGGTCAGGGAGACCAGAGCTTCCAGGGACAGTCTGATCTATCCGGTTTTCTTTGAAGAAGGAGAAAACATCAAGACAGAGATCCCTGCCATGGAAGGACAGTACCGCTACAGTCCGGACAGAGCAAGGGAGGTTATCGACGAGTGTCTTGCGCATGGTGTGAATAAAGTGCTGTTATTTGGCATTCCAAAAGAAAAAGATGAAAAGGGCAGCCAGGCTTATGCAGAAAACGGTATTGTTCAGCAGGCCGTATGCGCCATTAAAGAAGAGTATAAAGACGAAGTCTATGTGATTACAGATGTCTGTATGTGTGAATACACTTCTCACGGTCACTGCGGTATTCTCTGCGGTCATGATGTGGATAACGATGAAACACTGAAATATCTGGCAGCCACAGCCGTTTCTCATGCTGCTGCAGGGGCAGATATGGTGGCACCGTCCGACATGATGGATGGTCACATTGCAGCCCTTCGCAGCGGTCTTGACGAAAACGGATTCAAGAACACCCCGATTATGAGTTATGCTGTAAAATATGCATCCAAGTTCTACGGTCCATTCAGAGATGCGGCAGGCTCTGCGCCGTCTTTTGGAGACAGAAAGACTTATCAGATGGATTTTCACAATCTGAAAGAAGGCATGAAAGAGGCGCTCATTGATGAAGAAGAGGGCGCGGATATCCTCATGGTAAAACCGGCTCTGTCATATCTAGATGTTATCAGAGAACTGACTTACAATACCAATCTGCCGATTGCCACCTACAGTGTCAGCGGAGAGTATGCCATGATTAAAAATGCAGGGAAAGCCGGACTGATTGATGAATACGGCATCATGTGCGAAACTGCAGCGTCCATGTACCGTGCAGGTGCAGATATCATTATGACTTATTACGCAAAAGAAATTGCAGATGCCATTGTGAAAGGAGATATCGGCTGATGGAAAAGTCAGAACTGCTGTTTGAAAGAGCAAAAAAGGTTATGCCCGGCGGGGTCAACAGTCCGGTCAGAGCATTTAAGTCAGTAGGGCTTACACCTCGTTTTATCGAGAAAGCCTGCGGAAACAAGATTTATGACGCAGAAGGCAAGGAGTATCTGGACTATGTGGGTTCCTGGGGACCTATGATTCTGGGCCATGCTGATCCGAAAGTGATTGCGGCAGTACAGAAACGCGTGGAAAAAGGGCTGAGTTTCGGTGCCTGCACAGAACTTGAGGTGGAACTGGCAGAACTTATCTGCGGAAATATCCCTCACATTGAAATGATTCGTATGGTCAACAGCGGAACAGAAGCAGTGATGAGTGCATTGCGTCTTGCCAGAGGCTATACGAAGAAGAATAAAATTATCAAGTTTGAAGGATGTTATCACGGTCACAGTGATTCCATGCTGGTAAAAGCCGGATCGGGAGCCATGACTTTCGGAGATCCTGACAGTGCCGGTGTTACAAAGGGTGCTGCCGAGGATACCCTTCTGGCAAAGTATAACGATCTGACCGGTGTCGAAGAACTGATGAAAAATAAAAGAGACGATGTTGCCTGCGTCATTGTGGAAGCAACTGCAGCCAATATGGGTGTGGTGCCGGCAGCGCCCGGTTTCCTGCAGGGACTGAGAGATCTGTGTGACAAATACGGTGCGCTTCTGATCTTTGATGAGGTGATTACCGGTTTCAGACTGGCCTTTGGCGGTGCCGCCGAGTATTTTGGTGTTACACCGGATCTGACGACTTACGGAAAGATCATTGGCGGAGGCATGCCGGTAGGCGCTTATGGAGGAAGAAAGGAAATTATGGAATGCGTTTCTCCGTTAGGCAGCGTATATCAGGCCGGCACCCTTTCGGGAAATCCCATTGCCATGACAGCAGGTATCGAAACTCTGAAACAGCTTCTGGCAGATCCGGGAATCTATGACCGCATCAATGAAATGGGAACTTATCTTGCGGACGGTCTGCGACGGATCAGCGGTTTTACGGTAAACAACATTGGTTCTCTTGCCTGTATGTTCTATACCTGTGATCCGGTGACGGATTATGACAGCGCATGCAAATCTGACACGGCAGGCTTCAGTCATGTGTTCGGAAAACTGCTGGATGCCGGAATCTATGTAGCACCGTCACAGTATGAGTCTATGTTTGTCAACAGCTGTTTTACAAAGGAAGAACTGGACTATACTATTTCTTCCTATGAAAAGGCATTACAGGAAAAATAAAGATTAAAGGATAAATCGGTATGAAAGTAATTGTAGCAGGTGCAGGTCCGGGAGCGCTGGAGCTTTATACAGAGCAGATGAAAAAGGCAGTTCAGACTGCCGATCTGGTACTGACGGCAGAAAGACTCTTTGCGTCAATATCGGCGCTGACAGATAAAGTGCGGATCATGGGGGTTTCTGATACGATCTCCTATATCAATGAAAACAGAGATAAGGATGAGACAGTCTGTGTTGCAGCTTCCGGTGATACCGGATTTTACAGCATAGCAGCCACCATTGCCGGGAAGGCAGATCCGATGGTAGAAACAGAGTTTCTATGTGGAATCGGAAGTCTGTCATATTTTGCCGCAAAAATAAAGCTGGGTTATGAGAATATGAAACTGGTCAGTCTTCACGGAAACAGAAAGTCCATCATACCTTTTGTCTGCTACAATGAAAAAGTATTTACTTTGACAGGCGGAGCGGTAAAAGCGCATCATATCGCGGAGTCACTTTTCAGGGCAGGACTTACTGACGTTCAGCTTTATGTCGGCGAAAATCTCTCGCTTCCGCAGGAGCGAATCATTTCAGGAAAACCGGAAGAAGTGATGAAAATGACTTTTTCCGACCTGAGTGTCGTGGTTATCAAGAATTATAATTATGTAAACCGATACAGAACCCTGAAAGACGGAGATTTTATTCGTGGAAAAAGCCCGATGACCAAGGAAGCGATCCGCAGCCTGTCACTGGCAGCTCTGGAAATTGAACCATCCGACGTGGTTTATGATATCGGTGCGGGAACCGGTTCTGTGACCTGTGCCATGGCTTACAAGGCCTGTGAGTCCATGGTTTATGCTGTTGAGAAAGAAGATTATGCTGTGGATTTGGTAAAACAGAACATGAAAAAAACCGGTGCCGGAAATATCGTGATACATCAGGCGCTGGCTCCGGAAGGGCTTTGTGATTTTCCACCTGCCGACAAAGTGTTCATCGGCGGCAGCACGGGAAATCTGAAAGAAATTATTGACACGGTGAGAGAGAAAAATCCGCAGGCAGTCTTTGTGGTCACAGCAGTAACCCTGGAGACGATTGCACAGGCAACGGAAATTTTCGGTGCTCTGGGCATGGAGACGGAAATCATCTGTGCCAATATTGCGGCCGCGCAGAAACTTGGGAGATACAATTTGATGAAAGCGGAAAATCCCGTTTATATCATCAAAGGAACAGGAAAGTGATATGAGTAATGTAAATCGAATTATGATTGCAGGAACCGGCAGTGGCTGCGGAAAGACGACCGTAACCTGTGCGCTGCTGAAAGCCTTAGCGGATAAAGGCCAGAATCCATGTGCCTTTAAATGCGGACCGGACTATATCGATCCCATGTTTCATACCGAAATTATCGGTACGCCGTCCCGAAATCTGGATCTGTTTCTCTGCGGAAATGAAACGGTAAAATATCTTCTTGCAGATGCAATGGAAGAGGTGAATGGCGGTATTGCTGTCATTGAGGGCGTCATGGGAATGTATGACGGCATGGGTTTTTCTGATGACAGCTATTCTGCAAATCATATTGCCGGAATTACAGATACCCCACAGGTATTGGTAACCGGTGTCAGGGGGAAAAGCCTTTCTCTGCTGGCAGAACTGTCGGGATACCTGAATTTTGCTCCAAATAACGTAAAAGGTGTGATTCTCAATCACTGTTCAGCCGGGATGTATCCGTCTTACAAGAAGATGATAGAGGAAAATCTTCCGGTGAAAGTTTACGGCTATCTGCCCGTAATCCCTGAAGCCGAGATTGGCAGCAGACATCTTGGGCTCGTGACAGCAGAAGAAATTACTGACCTGAAAGACAAAATCGAAGTTCTTGGACAGGCTGCCGCCGAAAGCCTGGATCTGGACGGTCTTACGCAGCTTGCCCGGAGTGCCGGAGAGCTTACCCGGGAAATACCGCAGATCCGGGCGGTAACGGAAGGCACACGGATTGCAGTGGCAAGAGACAAAGCGTTCTGTTTCTACTATGAAGACAATTTTAAACTGTTGAGAAAGCTGGGTGCGGAAACAGTATTTTTCTCTCCATTAACGGACTCCGGTCTGCCGCAGAATATCAGCGGTCTGATTCTGGGCGGCGGATATCCGGAGGAGTACCTATATGAGCTTTCGGAAAACACGGACATGCTGGATGCTGTCAGAAAAGCGGGAGAAGCGGGTCTTCCTGTCTACGCGGAGTGCGGTGGCTTTATGTATCTGGGAGAGACCATCACAAAAGACGGACAGACCTTCAGAATGGCCAGCCTTATTTCAGGAAATTCGCATATGACAGACGGTCTGATTCGCTTTGGCTACAAAACTCTGACGGCGAACTGCGATAATCTTATGTGCCGAAAAGGTGAGTCCATCCGGTGTCATGAGTTTCACTACAGTGATACTGACTGTCACGGTGAAGGATTTACAGCAGCAAAAGGAAACCGAACCTGGCAGACTGTTCAGGCAGGAAAAACTATTTTTGCCGGATATCCTCATTTACATTTATGGAGCAATCCGGTCTTTGCCGAGAATTTTGTCAGAGCCTGCAGCACCTATGAGGGAGGCAGTCCATGGAACTTGTAATCATGATTGCGGCAGCCTTTGTTCTGGATCTTCTTCTTGGCGATCCTCGCCGGCTGCCTCATCCCATCTGTCTTATCGGGAATTTTATCAGTGCTTCGGAAAAATTTCTTCGACGTATTTTTCCGAAGACAGAAAAAGGGGAGAAGGCGGCAGGCACAGTACTCTGGTTTGCTACAGTAATGCTGTCTTTTTCAGTGCCCTTTCTATTGTTAAAGGGTCTGGCCATGATACACCCATGGGCTCGTTATAT
>CASEOD010000042.1 GCA_949289445.1 uncultured Eubacteriales bacterium | reverse complement strand
CGTCTGTATGCTGCAGCAAACTACGTAAAGACGGCAGATAATCTGGATCTGATCCAGTTAAATTCTTTCGGATGTGGTCTGGATGCCGTTACAACCGATCAGGTGGCATCAATACTGAATGACTCTGACAAGATCTACACCTCTTTAAAAATCGATGAGGTTAATAACTTAGGCGCCGCAAGAATCCGTGTCAGATCACTGCTTGCCGCAATCCGTGTCAGAGAGAAACGTGGGGAAAAACGTACCATTCATTCTTCTGCAATAAAAAAGGTCGTATTCACCAAAGAAATGCGTAAGAATTATACAATTCTCTGCCCACAGATGTCTCCCATCCATTTCGAGCTTCTGGAGCCTGCATTCAACGCATCCGGATACAACCTTCAGGTATTGCCTAACGACAACAAACAGGCTGTAGACGTAGGACTGAAATATGTAAACAATGATGCCTGCTATCCATCTCTGATGGTAGTCGGTCAGATCATGGAAGCGATTCTTTCCGGTAAATATGATACAGATAAAATCGCTGTGATCATCAGTCAGACCGGCGGTGGATGCCGTGCTTCCAACTACATCGGATTCATCCGACGGGCTCTTAAGAAGGCTGGATACGAAAATATTCCGGTTATCTCCATCAATTTAAGCGGTCTGGAAGACAATCCGGGATTCAAGCTGACTCCGAAGCTGATCTTACGAGGCATCTATGGTGCTATATTCGGTGACATTTTTATGAAATGTGTATACCGTCTGCGTCCATATGAAGCAGTTACCGGATCTGTCAATGCAATGCACAGAAAATGGGTGAAAGTATGCCAGGACTTCTTGTCTAACGGCTACCCGAGCAGGCGTAAATTCAAACGTCTCTGCCGTGAGATCATTGGAGATTTTGACAACAACATTGAATTACAGGACATTAAGAAACCTCGTGTCGGCGTTGTCGGCGAAATTCTCGTCAAATTCCTTCCGGCTGCCAATAACTACCTGGTAGACCTCCTGGAAAGTGAAGGAGCCGAAGCTGTTGTCCCGGATCTCCTGGACTTCCTGCTCTACTGCTTCTACAACCAGAACTTCAAGGTTGAAAAGCTTGGATTCGAAAAGAAAAAAGCCACAACAGCTAATCTTGGTATCAAAGCTCTGGAATGGTTCCGTGCTCCGGCAACTGAAGCATTTGCAGCAAGCAAGCACTTCACACCGCCAGCTAAGATTCAGGATCTTGGAAAGATGGCTTCGGACATCGTATCTCTTGGTAACCAGACTGGTGAAGGATGGTTCCTTACAGGAGAAATGTTAGAGCTGATCCACAGTGGTGCGCCAAATATCGTATGTACACAGCCATTCGCCTGCCTGCCGAACCATGTCGTAGGTAAGGGAGTTATCAAAGAACTTCGCAGACGCTATCCGGAGTCTAATATCGTAGCAATTGATTTCGACCCAGGTGCAAGCGAAGTCAACCAGTTGAACCGGTTGAAACTGATGCTTTCTACGGCGAATAAAAACTTAAACAAATAATTTAGGATTTAAAAAAGAGAGAACGTTTTCGTTCTCTCTTTTCAAATCCGGCCTATACAAGCCAAACTAAATATTCAATTTCTTAGAACTTACCAGCCTTAGCTGCTTCCTCTACGGAAACGGCAACTGCAACAGTCATACCAACCATCGGGTTGTTTCCTGCTCCGATCAGTCCCATCATTTCTACGTGAGCTGGTACTGATGAAGATCCTGCGAACTGTGCATCTGAGTGCATACGTCCAAGAGTATCTGTCATACCGTAAGAAGCTGGACCTGCAGCCATGTTATCTGGGTGAAGTGTACGTCCTGTACCACCGCCTGATGCTACTGAGAAGTACTTCTTGCCCTGCTCGATACATTCTTTCTTATATGTACCTGCAACCGGATGCTGGAAACGTGTCGGGTTTGTAGAGTTACCTGTGATAGATACGTCTACGCCTTCTTTGTGCATGATTGCAACACCTTCACGTACGTCGTTAGCACCGTAGCAGTTAACTTTAGAACGGAGTCCGTCAGAGTAAGAGATTCTCTGTACTTCTTTCAGTTCTCCTGTGTAGTAATCATATTCTGTCTGAACATATGTGAATCCGTTGATTCTGGAGATGATCTTTGCAGCGTCTTTTCCAAGTCCGTTCAGGATAACGCGGAGAGGTTTCTTACGAACCTTGTTCGCCTTCTCTGCGATACCGATCGCACCCTCTGCAGCTGCGAAGGACTCATGTCCTGCCAGGAAGCAGAAGCAGTCTGTGGACTCTTCCAGAAGCATCTTTCCGAGGTTTCCGTGTCCAAGGCCTACCTTACGCTGGTCAGCAACAGACCCCGGGATACAGAAAGCCTGAAGTCCTTCTCCGATCGCTGCAGCTGCGTCTGCTGCTCTTGTGCAGCCTTTCTTGATCGCGATCGCCGCTCCTGTGATATAAGCCCAGCAAGCGTTCTCGAAGCAGATCGGCTGGATCCCTTTGATCTGATTGTAAACATCCAGTCCGGCATCCTTTGTGATCTTCTCAGCCTCTTCCAGGGAAGCGATGCCATAGCTGTTCAAAACTTCATTGATTTTATCAATTCTTCTTTCATAAGATTCAAATAAAGCCATTTATATATCCTCCTGTTTCATTACCTTTCTTGAGATTATTGCGTAAATG
Organism: uncultured Eubacteriales bacterium; assembly: GCA_949289445.1. Classification (GTDB taxonomy): domain Bacteria; phylum Bacillota; class Clostridia; order Peptostreptococcales; family Anaerovoracaceae; genus Senimuribacter. Next base: position 661 of record CASEOD010000042.1, on the reverse strand, counting down.
GTAATCTGCCGGTCTATCCTGATCACTCTTTACGCGGGTCGATGATCTTCACTGCGTCATCAACACGGCCATACTGTCCTTTTGCCTTCTCCCATGCATCGTTCGGTGTATCGCCTGCTTTGATGAAGTCTGTGAATTTTCCAAGGCTTACGAACTGGTATCCGATGATCTCATTGTTCTCATCAAGAGCGATACCTGTTACATATCCTTCCGCCATCTCAAGATAACGAGGACCTTTTGCAAGTGTGCCGTACATTGTTCCTACCTGAGAGCGAAGTCCTTTTCCAAGATCTTCCAGTCCTGCGCCGATCGGAAGACCATCCTCGGAAAATGCACTCTGTGTTCTTCCGTATACGATCTGAAGGAAGAGTTCTCTCATTGCTGTATTGATCGCATCACAGACAAGGTCTGTGTTCAGTGCCTCTAAAATCGTTTTTCCCGGGAGGATCTCAGATGCCATAGCCGCGGAATGTGTCATTCCTGAGCATCCGATCGTCTCTACGAGGGCTTCCTGAATGATTCCTTCTTTTACATTCAGAGTCAGTTTGCAGGTTCCCTGCTGAGGTGCACACCAGCCTACGCCGTGTGTAAGACCGGAAATATCTTTGATCTCCTTAGCCTTTACCCATTTCGCCTCTTCCGGGATCGGAGCCGGTCCGTG
>CASEOD010000041.1 GCA_949289445.1 uncultured Eubacteriales bacterium | reverse complement strand
ATGCCTTTTTCCTTCGCATACAGTTTCGCATGCATTCTTTCGTCAAAATCCTGATTGAGACGCATTCTTGCGTAAAGATCCCGGTTGTGGGTTTCCTGATAGAGAGCATAAAAGTCAGCGCCTGCGGCAGCAAGCTTTTCAATCACCCTGTCACTGACCACGCCGGGTGAAATCATAACGGGAGTATCATAATCTTCTTTGATCGCTCTGATAATCCGGCAAACCGTCTCAAACTCTTCCGCATGATAAGCCGGATCTTCTCCCATAGTCAGATCGATAAGATTCACGCCTGAATCAATCAGAGCTTTGGAAATAGCCAGCACTTCATCTTCATTCTTTCTGTAACGTTCAATATTGTTGGCGCGTCTGTAGTAGCAGAAGCTGCAGTTGTTTCTGCAGTAAGTGGTAAAGTATACAAATCCGTAGGCGAAAATTTTATCACCCTGTAACCTCTGACGAACCTGTCTTGCTTTCACAAACAGCTCATCCAGGAGCTGTGAATCCTTTGACTCCAGAACTTCCAGTATGTCATTTCTGTTTTTAATACCTTTTTCAAAGTCTACCATGTTCCGTTCCTCCTGTTACCTGCTGCAGCCTTGCTTTTTTCTTAAAACATCATCGCAGTCATATACTGATCCTGAAAATCACTTCTGCCGGCAAGCTCAATATGCTCGATTCTCTGTGCGGTTATCTCAGCTTCCCGTCTGCAGCATTCGGAAAGGAGAATCATGGATGCTCCGATTCCCGCTGAATTGCCCAGGGAATGAATCTTCGTCTCGTCTGTCTTTGGCAGAAGTCCGATATTTATGGCGCTGGCAGTTCTGATGTAATTGCCGAAAGCTCCCGCGATACTGATTTTCTCCAGGGTTTCCGCAGTCAGTCCGATTTCTGCCATCATAATGCTGATTCCCGCAGAAATCGCCGCCTTTGCCAGCTGAACCTCTCTGACGTCTCTCTGCGTGATGACCACATCACTTTTTCCGTCTTTACTAAAGTATAACACAAAATCGCAAGCTTTGCCGTCTTCTCGTATATGTTTTAAAATATTTTCTGATATTCCTTTTTTTGCCAGTCTTTCTCTGCTCAGCATACGTCCGCTTTTATCCACGATGCCTGTTCGTATCAGCTCACCTACTGCATCAATAATGCCGGAGCCACAGATCCCCACAGGCTCCGCATCACCAATTACGGATATCTCTACCCGATCATCCAGAATATCCACTTTTTCAATGGCGCCCCTGGCCGCTCTCATTCCCTGTTTGATAGAGCTTCCCTCAAAGGCCGGTCCCGCCGCCGTAGAGCAGGCTACCGCTCTGCCGTTTCCGGTCAGAACAATTTCTCCGTTGGTTCCTATATCCAGGAACAAGTGTCCCCTGCCGCACTCCATCAGATCCGTTGTGATGACGCCTGCAGTAATATCAGACCCCACATGACCGGCGATATTGGAAGCCACATGGACTTCAGCTGATTCACAGCCGGCCAGCTTCAGTGAGGAAGCCTTTACGTTCACTCCCCTGGTAAACACGGGAGCAAACGGAGCCACCGCAAGCTGAGAAGGATCGGTTCCCAGGAAAATGTGGCTCATGGTAGTGTTTCCGACCACCACATACTGATAGATGTTATCTGTGCTGAAACCATATTTCACGGCAAAATCGTCCACTGCTTTGTTGATACAGTCAATGATCGCGTTGTGAATAATCTCCAGATTCCCTTCTTTTTCCATAACAAAGGTGATTCTGGAGATTACGTCGGCGCCATAAGCTCCCTGAGGATTGGTCACCGCTGCCACATCTACCATTTCCCCGCTCTTCAGATTCCATACCATGATAACCGCAGTAGTGGTTCCGATATCTACGGCAACCCCGTAGTTTTCCGATGTGGTATCTCCTGCTTCTGCATCGATGACTCTTCCGTCTCTGATTGTGACGGTGATCTGTTTCTTCGCTTTCATGGCGGCAGGAAGCTTTATCAGTGCGTTTCCAGCAAACTCCAGTTCGTCATAGCCCAGTGCCTCTGTGATACGCACTTCATCGCTCCTCTGATCCCTGATGGAAGATTCCGGAACTTCCAGACACTGCTTTTCCACCTGAGGTACGGCTTCAAAGCCTTCCGGCAGAAGAATCATCTTCCGCTTTCTGGCTGCTGTGGTTTCAGACTCGGGCATTTCAATCACCATTCCGTCAGAAACCAGATGACAGCAGGCCAGACGGTATCCCGCTTCAATTTCATTGTCGGAAAGCTTGTGATGATGATCATTTACTGTTTCTTTATCACCTTCGACAATCTTCACTTTGCATTTTCCGCAGGTTCCCATACCTGCGCAGTTTCCGTCTATATTTACGCCGGCCTTTACTGCAGCCTGCAGAATCGTGTCTCCGGCCTCT
>CASEOD010000040.1 GCA_949289445.1 uncultured Eubacteriales bacterium | reverse complement strand
CTCTCCCGCAGATCGGAGGTGGAAAGATGAAACATGTTTCTGAAGATTACGGACAGCGCTGTCGGTTTGATGCTTTCTGTAAAGCTGTGATTCGCAATGGAGCAAGGACTTATCTGCGGGATATGTCGCGCAGACAAAAGCACGAGATCCGGTTCAGTTCGCTGTCACAGACAGAGACGGACAAACTGTGCAAATCAGATGAATATCCCAGAGACTCCATTGTATTTACTGCCTGCGGATACTTCCTTTATATAAAGAATGAGGAACTTGCGGAAGAATTTGACCGTCTGCCGGAACTGGAACAGCAGATTCTGATTCTGCATTGTGTTCCTGCTTTCTCTGACGGAGAGATCGGCAGATTTGTAGGGCTTTCAAGAAGTGCCGTCCAGCGTCACAGGACAAAATACCTGAAAGAACTAAGAAAAAGATTAGAAAGAGATGAGAATAATGCGTAAAATGAAACCACCTGTTTTCAGTGGCAGAAAGCTTCTGGATCTGCCCGTGATTGAAGCCGCCTGCGAGGGGGATTCTTTTGCTGTGGAAACCGTTCTTCTGTATTATGATGCCTATATTAACAAGATCTGCACCAGGACACTCGGTCTCAGAAACGGCACGTTTCAGCAATGTGTCGATGAGCATATGAAACAACAGTTACAGGCAAAGCTGACGGAAGCGATTGTAAAAAAAAATAGCAGAGAATCTTTCAAACTGCTTACAGCTGCTGCCGGGAATTTATGACAGTGTATGGTCCCGGCAGCAGAAAGTTGAAAGTCAGCTGCCGTACGGGCTGATGGTTTGTTATTCTGTGCACAGCTTTTTCAGCAATACACGAATCATTTCACAGTGCATACGGTGTAACTTCCGTAAAGTCGTTTACCACCGCTGGTTTTGTAGGGACGTATTCGTGCATACCTGCAGTTTGCGGTTTTGGAACAGCTGACTTTTGTGGAAGCTGTTTTTCCTGATGTGACGGTTTTCTTTGCCGTAATCTCTGAGAAAGACTTAGAATTGCTGATCTCCACTTCATAGCCCGAACAGCGGCTGTCCGCTTTCCATTTAACGGCTACGTATTTTTTATCCCGGGTTCGTGATGCGGAGAAATCTGTAACAGCCACTGGATTTACAGTAATATTTACCTTGTAAACTGCAGACAATGATGTTTCTGTGGCGGGAATCCTGACGGTAACAGTTGCTTTTCCCGGACCGGTAATCTGTGCAAGCCCTGTAGTCTTGTCAACCTTGATCACCTTGCTGCAGGAAGAACTGTAAGAAGCGGTAAAGTTCTTTTTTCCCGCTGCGTAGAAATCGGGATCGTTCAGGCTTTTTTCCAGAGTCAGTTTTCCCGGCAGGGAAGGAGCTTTTTTCTCTTTGAACAGAGGATAATAGGTCTTGTCTTCTTTAGGCAGCCGATACATGACTCCATGGTTCATCACTTTGTATGTTTTGATACCGTACATCGCTTTCAGCAGCGTCTTCATTTCTTCTTTATAAGCTTTTTCGGTATAGCGGCTGTACTGCGGATTATCGTAGGACGGAATACAGTCATAGAAGTAGATGCCTTTGACTGTTAGTCGTATGATATCGATGTTTGTGCTTTTCAGAGAAATTTTTTTACCCGATTTGTCGTAGAAACCATCAAAGTACCAGCCCTCGGAAGCCACGGGAATGACACTTCTGTCCACAAGAGAAGAGAACCGGCAGGACGTTCCGTTTCCGACGAGACACTCTCTGTTGAAAGAATTTCCGTTCAGAATGAAAAACTCCATATTTTTTCCATAGTTCCAGTAAAGCTGACCTTCCCCTGCCGGGTTCATCCGGACTGTGTAGCTTAGAAAAGTCTTTGCACTTGCATTTTCGGATGTTGAGGCCAATGCAGCGAAGCAGAGAACCATGACAAGGACGGCGGTCAAGAGCAGTGACAGCAGTTTGTTTGTTTTTTTCTGTTTCATTGTGTTTCCTCCTGATATTTTTTCGGACAAATCAGAAGTGAGTGTGGTATTTTGAATTATACATTGCACCTTAGGGAAAAACAATGTAAAATAGTTTTCATGAACAGATTATTTGAACTGGAAGTAAAACTGAATAAGGTAATTGATCAGCAGGAGGGAAGACAGGATGAAAGAGATGAAACTCTGGACTGGGAGCGTCTCCATATGGCATCTTCTGCAAGGTGCGCTTATATGCTTGCACAGAAAAGAGGAGCAGATCCCGAGCTTGCAGCCTGCGCGGCCTGTGTTCATGATTATGGACGTATTATCACAGGAAAACAAAGTGGGCACGCAGAGGCGGGCTATGAGCCTGTAAAGGCTTTTCTGAAAGAAACAGAGCTGTTTGACGAGGAGGAGATTGAGATGATTGCAGTGGCTGTAAAGAATCACAGCCGCAAAACAGAAAAAGGCTCTGTGATTGAGGAGATTGTCAAGGATGCTGATGTGATTGACTGTTATCAGTACGGTCTTCCTTTCGACAGACCGGAAAAACAGGAACGATATGAGAGGTGGAAAAGGGAGAATGGAGTACAGAAAGATTGATCCGAAGGCTGTGAAAAGCTGGAGAATCGGGAGGGCTATCAGGCTGATGATCCTTTTGATCATGGCGGTTCCCGCTGAGATTTATCTGGCGGGAGCCGAATGGAATTTTATATTGAGAAGTGCGGCAATGGCAGCTGCGGCGCTTCTGGTGATCTACGGGATTGCTGCATTGATTTTGTATCCTGTCATAGAATACAGACAGTGGGGATATCTGGTGGAGGAGGATAAAGTGGTTATTCGCCACGGAATCTTCCTGATTAGAAAGAACATCATTCCTATTATACGAATTCAGAATATCACCGTATCCCAGGGTCCGATCAATAGGAAACTGGGTCTTTACGAAGTGGAGCTGACTCTGGCCAGCGGCAGTTTTTCTATCGAAGGACTGGACAGAGAAACTGCAGACTCCATCAGCGAGAATCTAAAAAGCAGACTTTATCAGAGAGTGGCAGAAAGAGGTGTTCTGTCATGAGATTCGGACCGAAAAGGGGCCATGTTCTCTATATCTTTGAGAATTTCTTTAAAGATTTCAGCCTTGCGCTGATCGCTGCCGTTATCGGTGTGATACAGGGAGATATGGATTTCCTGCTCAACAATGTGGGAGTGCTGGTTGTGGTTCTTTTCGGGCCGATCAGCAGGATTGTCCGGTATCTGACCACTTTTTATTCTGTGGATAACGAAAAACTGGTAATAAAGACCGGACTTTTTAATAAATCATTCATGGAGATTCCTGTGGCAACGGTTACGACAGTGGATCTTTCTCAGGGTGTTCTCCATCAGATTCTGGGAGTTTATCGTCTCAATGTGGATAATGCAGGCAATATGTCTTCTGCCGGCAAAAAGGTCAGAATGACACTTTCGGCCCAGGATGCCTTTATGGTTCGTGAACTTCTGATTCAGGGAAGAAATGGCCTGGACGGCTTTAATTTTGCTGCAGAGGAGAAGAATTCTGAACGGTTCAAAGCCGCAGTCTCTGTCGAACAGTCCGTGACAGAAGAGAAATTGAACCAGCGGAACGGAAAACAGATCAGAGTAAAACCTTCTCAGCTGGTACTGATGGGACTGATGAAATCCAAGATGACTTTTTTCTTTCAGCTCATTGCGCTGATCATGACCATTACGGCAGTATTCAATATTTCTTCGGAACGTTTGTCAGAAACAGCGTCAGAAGTTGTCGTGGTCATGGGAATCGGTTTTGCTGCTACTGCGGCCATTGCTGTTGTTTTCCTGCTTGCAGCGGTTTGCGGCGCTGCAGGTGCTCTGATACGTTATTACGATTTCACCGTTCTGGATAATGGTGAAGCCGTCAAGATTCAGTATGGCCTTTTCACAAAGAAAGGCTATGTGATTCAGAAGAACCGAATCAGCGGATTCAGATATGAACAGTCTTTCCTCATGAGATTATGCGGATGCGGAATTCTGCAGATTTTTGCCATTGGCTACGGTTCTGACGGAGATTCAGAAAGCAGTGAAGAGCCGATCCTGTTTCCGTTAATCAGTAAAAATGAGCTTTCCGGAGTAATGAGCGAGATCCTGCCGGAGATAAAAAGTGAGCAGGAGTATGTAAAGCCGCCGAAAGGAAGTCTTCACTACTTCTTCTGCGGTTTCGGATTTGTCTTTGCACTGGCAGTTCTTGCGGTTTCCGTCTATTTTACCGCGACCCGGCCACTGTGCCGTCATCTTTGGGTTGTAGGTGTTCTTCCACTCTTGTACAGTGTTCTGGGGAGAGTGATGGAGTACAGGAATACCGGAATCTACTGCTGCAGGGATCATATATCTCTGTCTGCGGGAGGATTTCAGAAAAAAACCGTATTTATAAAGAATGCCCATGTGGAGCGTGTGACGGCTTTTGGCAGCAAATGGAAGGAAAAAAAGGAAATAGTCGGTCTGGCGGTAGGCTGTATTGCACCGGCTTCTTCCGCAAATCAGAAGGTAAAAAATGTGCCCCTATTCTGTCTGAAACAGGTGGCGGAAAAAATGATATATTGATAGAATCGAAAAAATGCCCGCAGGACGAAGCTACGGGCAAGTTTATGCAGTGAGAAAGCTTTTCTTACAGAAGGTTTTCCAGTTTGGGAAGATATTCCAAAAGAAACCGGTTGATTTCCATATGATTTACTGTGCCCCGATTTTCTGCGATAAGATACCCGTTTACGACTGACGGGTATTTTTCAATGGCAGAAAGGTCTTTACCAAGAAGAGCGGCGGCATCGAAGTACAGAGCTCCTGCCCGGCCGGACAAAGGTACGCTCAGTTCAAAGCCGCCGGCAGCATCCAGATTCAGATAAACAGGATTATCTTCGGTGGGAAAGGAAATGTAGCTGACGGGATTTTCCAGCTGTCTTCCGCTGACTGTCAGCATTTTGCCACCGATGGAAATTCTTTTTATCAGGAAATTTCCGGACAGAAACCCTCTTTTGTACATGGCTTTGTGAAAATCTGTCTTGGCAATGACCGGCAGCAGCCGATACAGCTGGATCAGATCATCATGATTATGGAGCAGAATCGTTTTTTCTAACGCAAATGCATGATTCTGCATATATTGTTCATAAAGAATGACACTTTCACCGCCTGAGATTTTATCGTCCCGGCCGTCTGACAGTCCCATGAAGATTTCTAAAGTCTTCTGTTTCAGATTGGGCAGGGTTTCTCTCAGATCGGAACAGCTCTGCACCACGAGAAACAGATCCAGGTTATATACCTTCGGATCAAAAGAAATACCGTATTTCTTTGCACGGGCTTCCATGAAAGGGATGTCAAAGTGTTTTCCGTTGTAGGTGATGATATAATCTACTTTTTCCAGCTGATTCATGGTCTGCTCAATGATCTGTCTTTCATCGTCAGGCTGATCTGCAAAGTGCTGGATGACACGGCATCCCTGCCTGTCATGCAAAAGCATACCGGAAAGGATGACTTTGCAGCGGCTGGGAGAAAGACCGGTAGTTTCAATATCAAAGACAGAAAAACTGCGATCTTTGAAATACATGTCAAAGATTCTTGAAGTATAGGCAGAGAGCTGCAGGCAGTCTGTTATTGTTTTCATAGTTCACCTCATCTGAAAATCTGATGGAAGAGAAGCAGGGGAGAATAGCCTGAAATTCCTGTATAACGGGAACTGACCAACCTCCGGAGACTCTTCCCATAAAACAAAATAGACCGCAGGGGTGCAGTCTACTTTGTTCAAAAGGGGTATTGGGATTAGAGATTAATGAGGTTATCAGGGGGATAACCACAATGTAATTATATATAATTTAGTCGAAAAATGCAAGTATTACTGCAAAAAAAGTGAAAAAAAAGTGAAAAACAGAGTTTTTGTCATGCGATAGGACCACTTTTTGAGCATATTGAACATTATAATAAAGAAAACTTATTTATTCTAAGGGAGGAAAACAGTATGGAAATATTAAAAGTTTCAGCCAAGTCAAATCCGAATTCGGTAGCAGGGGCGTTAGCAGGTGTTTTAAGGGAGAAAGGGGGTGCAGAGATTCAGGCTATCGGTGCAGGAGCACTGAATCAGGCTATTAAAGCAACAGCAATTGCAAGAGGCTTCGTAGCACCGAGCGGTATTGATTTAGTCTGTGTTCCTGCATTTACGGACATAGAAATCGAAGGTGAAGAAAGAACGGCTATCAAGCTGATAGTAGAGCCGAGATAGACCGATACGGGATAAAGGGAACTTGTTTTTTTCAAGTTCCCTGTTTTATTTGCCGGTCATAGATGGTATACTGTAATTAGTATTATTGTTGTAATATATGAAGAACACAAGTCTGTCAGGAGAATGGGTACTATGATTTTCGAAGAAAAAACAATCAGTTCAGAGCGCATTTATGAGGGTACAATTTTGAATCTGCGCAAAGATAGAGTAACAGTGTGTCAGGGAGAATCCTACAGAGAGATTGTGGAACATCGAGGGGGAGCTGTGATTGCCGCAGTAAAGGATGACGGAACCATGCCGATGGTGAGACAGTATCGTAAAGCGGCAGGCAGGGTGATGCTGGAGGTACCGGCGGGAAAGATTGATCCCGATGAGAAAGATCCTGAGAAGACCGCTTTGAGAGAACTGAAGGAAGAAACCGGCTACAGTGCAGAACACATTACGCTGCTGACCAGAATGTATCCGTCTGTGGGATATTCTGAAGAGATACTTTATATTTACCTATGCACAGGTCTTACGGCCGGAGAAACTGATTTTGACGAAAATGAAGCCATCGACATTGAGGAATATTCTGTGGATACTCTGTATCAGATGGTGATGGAAGGAAAAATCGAGGACGGCAAGTCTCAGACAGCCATCCTCATGGTCAAAGGACTCCTTTCAGAAGGAAAACTTCCAGTATGCTGGAAGCAGCGAGCGCCAGAAAACAGAAGAGAAATCGAAGAAGATGCTTAGGCGCGCCGTGGAGCAGGGCCTGAGGATTCTGATAGTGGTTTCTGATGAAGATTGCCATGTCTATGGAAATGAGCGTCAGCGCAATGTAAGCCGGCAGTTTGAAGATTCCCCGTGGAAGCAGAGCGGCCATGATAATGCCCAGTGCTTTTTCCGAGGATGAGGATAGAATATAGGCGGAAGAGAAGCCCAGTGAAAAAACTTTTCCAATCACCATCAGAGGCACAAAGGGCAGAAGCAGAACACTTGCGGAAAATATCATGGCGGCAGCTACGGTAACAATATCGTTTTTTATGTAATCTAAAATACCGGAAACCATGGCAGGAAGCAGTGACGAGACCGCGCCGGCAGGTGTGATGGTGATTTCAGTGAAAATACCTGCCGAAAAACTGATCACTAAGAGAATTAAGAAAATAAAACTTATTTTTTGACTCATAGACAACCTCCCCTTTCTATGTAAGGTATGTTGTTTATAGAGAAATATGATAGGAATGGACGGAGAATTTTATGGAGCTTTATGGTTTTATTACATATATGAAAGAAGAAAAGAAGACAGCTGACAATACCTGTGATGCCTATGAAAGGGATATCAGAGCTTTTGAAAAGTTTTTGAACAGGAGAGGAACGGGAGCGCTCCATGAGGCATCGGAAGCGGATGCGGCGGCCTATCTTATGGAGCTGAAAAACAGCGGAAAATCCAGGTCAACGGCAAACCGGAAACTGTCATCTCTGCGGACTTTCTATAAATTTCTTGTGAAACAGGGGTTTACGTCTGTAAATCCTGTGGACGGTATAAAAGCTCCCCGCATTGAAAAGAAAGAGCTGGCCTACCTTACTGTTGAAGAAGTGGAAAAACTTCTGGAAGCGCCGGATAATTCAGTCAAAGGGATGCGGGACAGAGCAATTCTTGAGGTGATGTATGCCACGGGTCTCAGAGTAAGCGAAATCATTGAACTGAAAATGGCCGATGTGAATCTGCGTATGGGGTTTATTACCTGCAGCGGAGCCCATGGAAGAGCCAGAATCGTGCCTATGGGAACTATGGCAAGAAGGGCTTTGGACAGCTATATTCTCAACAGCCGTCTGTATCTGATGCGGGAAAAAGGTTCAGAAGAGCCGAACAGTCCTCTTTTTGTCAATTATCAGGGCGAGGCATTTTCCAGACAGGGTTTGTGGAAACTGATGAAACAGTACGGCAGACAGGTAGGACTGGAGCAGAAGCTGACACCGCATATTTTAAGAACATCTTTTGCGGTACATATGGTGCAGAACGGAGCAGACCTTAAGAGTCTGCAGGAACTGATGGGTCACGAGGACATCATGGCAACACAGATTTATCTTTCTGTGACCAAAAATCGAATCAAGGATGTTTATGACAGAACACATCCGAGAGCATAAGAGTGAATTTTAATTTTAGGGAGAAGGATATGATACAGAAGATACAAAAATACTTTTTCTATTTCATGCTGTACTCGATCATCGGATGGGTGTATGAAGTGTTTTTAGAAGTGGTAATCTACCGGTGGGGGTTTTCCAACAGAGGCGTTCTTTTTGGCCCCTACTGTGTAATTTACGGTGTAGGTGCGCTGATACTGATATTTTCTCTCGGCTGGCTGCAGAAAAAAAGGATCTGTATCGGCGGCATATCGGTTACACCGCTACTTGTCTTTCTGGGTGTGGTAATCGTTACCACGGTGACTGAACTGATTGGAAGCTATATTATGGAATTCACCACAGGAGACTGGATGTGGGATTACACCAGATTTGCCTTTAATTTTCAGGGACGGATCGCTTTGAACCCGAGTATCCGTTTCGGTATTGGCGGAATGATCTTCCTGTATGTGCTGCAGCCTGTCTTTGTGAAGATAAGTGAGAAGTTAAAACCCGGAACTTTCAATGCGATAACCGGTATCATGGGGGTTGTCTTTGCAGTTGATGTTGTCTGCTATCTGGTAAAATAAAATAGGCTGGAAATATAGCTGTTCGCAGGGGAACATCCGCGAACAGTTTTTTGCGTAAAAGACCGTTTATCGCAAAAAATGACCGTTCGCCGCATTTTTGTTGTCTTTTCTTTGTCATGAGGATATACTGGAGATAATCCGAGGGGGATTGGGAATTGAGATTTTTGAATTGTGAGTCATAGCCGCAAGTGACATCCTGAATACTTTGTGATATACTTATATCTGAAATCTAGGGTATTCAGGAGGAAGAGATGAAGATTACCGTTTGCGATGACAGTCTATCAGATGCGCGGGAGCTAGAACAGTTATGCGAAGCATATCTCGCAGAACATCGGTATGAGGCAGAAGTAACTGCTGTGACAGATCCGTTTTCCGTCAGGGCAGGTCAGACGGATATTCTGATACTGGATGTTGAGATGCCTGAACTTGACGGGATAACGCTGAAAGACCAGCTTGCCATGGAAACTGACTGTCCTTTGATCATTTTTGCGACCAGATACGCAGATGTCATGTCAAAAGCTTTTAACCGTAATGTCATCGGTTTTCTGTTAAAACCTGTCGATCCTCGCCAGCTTGAGGATATGCTGGACCTGGCGATCTTGCATTTGAATCTTGACAGGGAGATAGAACTGCCTCATGGCAGATGGATAAACACGGGGGATATTATCAGAATTCATGCGGACAGAGGGTATACAGTGCTGTATCTTGCATCCGGGGATTCTGAAGACGGCGGAAGAAAGTCATTGGATCAATGGGAAGAAGAATTAAAAGAACAGGGGTTTCTTCGCATTGAAAAAAGCTGTATTGTCAGCAGCCGTCATATTAAATCTTTTCGGGATGACAGGATTATTCTGAAGAAACCGGATAAAGACGGAGAGCCGATTTGTCTTCGTGTCAGCAGGCGGCGAAAAAAAGATTGCTATCAGCAGTATTTATGCTACCTGAGCAGAATCGCCAAATATGTGTAGAGGGAGCAGGAAATGGCTGCATCTGTGATACAACTCATCGATTTGTTTATCATGTTCATATTTGTATTGGGCTGCGAGTTCAGGAAAAACCGCGGCCTTGTTGTTTTAGGCTTTTCTTTATGTGTTATCTGGGTCGGACTGCATTTCGCAGATAACTGTCTGCATCCCGTATATTTGCAGACAGGATTGTTGATGTATATAGCTGTTTCGGCAGCTGTTTTTCGCGGAAGATTAGGTTCTGTTGTCGGAATCAGTGCTGTGCTATATGAGGTTTTGGGTATTGTCTGCAATTTGGTTCTGGGAATAGATATTATCGTAAAGGACGGCCTGGTGGCAGAGGTGGATTATGAGTTCTGCCATATTTTATCTCTGGTGATTGTACTTTCTTTTCTGTCAGTAATAGGAGCGATGGTCAGGACCCATAGAAGGAAGGTATGGAACTGTCTTCAAAGCCTGAATCCCCTGTTATTTGTTCCTATTTTTGTCATCATGTATATTCTTCAGCTGGAGTCCGGTTATTCCGGTGAAATTGATGGAAATACAGTACAGATTATTTCCGCCATTCACATGTCAAAAAACGGAGTCATCGGAATATTTACCTTGACTATTCTTGTTCTGCTGTGTGTAAACAGCAATCAGAAGAGAGAACTGAGGAAGGAAATCGGTTTTAATAAAAAATGTATTGCAGGACAGACGGAACAGTACAGACTGATAGGGGAACGAGATATGGAACTGCGAAAGTTCCGTCATGATTTTAATAAGCATATCAGCGTTCTGCAGAGTCTGTCACGGGAAGGACGATTTGCGGAAGTAGAGGAATATATAAATGGTTTGGGAACAGTCAGTGAGGGATTCAGTTTTCTCAGCACGAACAATCAGATCTGCGATGCAATTGTAAATCAGTATTACGGATTGTGCAAAAAAGCGGGAATCGGTTTTTCTGTCAGCGGAAAGATTGACGGCATGCTGAACGTGCCGCAGGTTGATCTCTGTGTGATTCTGTCCAATGCATTTGAAAATGCTTTTGATGCCGTAAGAAAATACCGGGGAGACCGGAAAAAAGAGATCAGTCTGAAAATCAGAAGAGAAGAGCATTATCTGTTTTTTGAAATGAGAAACCCGACTTCAAATCCTGTAAACATAAAAGAAGGATGCCCGGCAAGCAGAAATCCCGATCATGAAAATCACGGCATAGGAACGAGGAACATGAAAGAAGCTGCAGAGAGAAACGGCGGCATGGTTTTCTGGATAAATGAAGAAAAGGATTCTGTCCTTACTTTTGTTATTCTGCCCTGTGAAATAAAAGATGAATCGTAAGATTTCGCCAACTCTTTCAGGATTGTGACCACTTATCGCAAAAAAGAACCGCTGGCCGCAAATCGATTGCATTTGTCCAAATATAGAGGTATATTGGAAACGGGGAAAAGATAATAAAGGTTTTGGGATGGACTGAAAATAAAAAAAGATTTGAATCTGCCATATGGTTTTTGCTGGATTCAAATCTTTTTAATTTTGTATGAAACTTTTCAAATCCTTTAGGATACGATTGAGTTCTTCACGGTTTATCTGATAGAAGATACTGTTTTTTTCTTCGGACTGTGTACCGAAAAGGAAGAAATGTGGTGATTTGGTGAAATTTGTATTACCAATTACATCATATTGATTTTATGTCTTTTTTTCGATAAAATAGAACATGGCAATGGTGAAAAAGGGAGGATTACATGGCACAGTTATATTACAGATACAGTACAATGAATGCGGGAAAATCGATTGAACTGATTAAAGTTGCTTACAACTATGAGGAGCGGGGAAAACATGTGCTCACGTTGGTGCCTGCCGTGGATGACAGATACGGAAGCGGCGTGATAACTTCCAGAATCGGTTTACAAAGAGATGCGATGGCCGTCAGTGATGACACCAATATTCTGGAACTGTTTATGCGTGAGAATGAGAAACAGAGAATTGACTGTGTTCTCATCGATGAGTGTCAGTTTCTGAAGAAACATCATGTGCAGGAACTGGTAGAGATTGTTGACAGCCTTGAAGTTCCCGTCCTTGCCTATGGACTAAAGAATGATTTCAGAAATGAACTGTTTGAGGGTTCCTATTACATGCTGATTTATGCTGACAAGATTGAAGAAATCAAGACAATCTGCTGGTGCGGCCGAAAGGCCACTATGGTTGCCAGAATTGTGGACGGCAAATTTGTCAAACAGGGTCAGCAGGTACTTATCGGTGGAAATGACATGTATGTATCCCTTTGCCGTAAACACTATAATGACGGCCGAATCGGGCCGGAATACGGAAAGGAAAAAAATAAGTAGAATAGAGGTTTTTTATGATACTGACAAAAATGAAAAAAGCGGGCGCAATACTTCTGTCGTCTGTTCTGATCTGCTCAGCCGTTCTGCAGTTTAATGAGACCGTTGCATATGCTGCGGACAGCAGCTTTGAAGCGCAGCTTACAGCTCAGGGATTTCCTGAAAGTTACAAAGTGGAATTGAGAAAGCTGCATGAGGCGCATCCCAACTGGACATTCAAAGCCAAGCTGCTTGATTACACCTGGGATGAGGCGGTGGCAAAACAGATCGCCAATCAGAATGCCAATACAATTTCGAGGAATTTCCCGGATGCTTATAAAGCGGTAAAACAGGGAACCTATGACTTTGAAAACCATGATTATATTGCTAAAGACGGAGATACATGGGTATCTGCTTCTGATGCGGCTGTAAAGTTTTACATGGACCCGAGAAACTGGCTGGATGAGGAATCCATCTTTATGTTCGAGGCCAATACCTACAATCCTTCCTACCAGTCAGAGGCTATTGTAAAGAAGATACTGGAAACCACAGCTTTGCCGTCCGGTGCTTCAAAATATTATATGGAAGCGGCACAGCAGACCTACAATAATGTGGAATACAGCATCAGTCCCATTTATCTGGCTACGAAGACCAGAATTGAACTGGGCAGCAGCAGCTTTAACATCGATGGTCACGAATTTACTTATGGTGGAAAGACCTACAAAGGTTATTACAACACATACAACATTGGCGCATCGGACAGTCCCGACGGCAGTGCAGCGACTAAAGGACTTGTTTTTGCTGCAGGAGGTAGTGACGGAAAAGGAACCACCTACCTCAGGCCCTGGAACTCTCTGGAAAAAGCTGTAAAAGGCGGCGCAATTTATATCGCCGATAATTTCATCGGAAACAACCAGTACAGCCTTTACTATGAACGGTGGAACGTGCTTAACGGACTGTCTTCCGTGGGAACTTATCAGTACGCCACCAACGTATTCAATGCAGCCACCATGGCTATCATCATGCAGGCAGATTATAAGGATTTCGGAGTGCTGAATGAGGCTTTTGAATTTGAGATTCCTGTATTTCAGGATATGCCGGAAACCAAATCGAAACAGCCGCCTACATCAGGCAACAATAACGCATATCTGGACAGCATCACTGTGACTGCAGGTGGAAAGACGCTCTCCTTTACCAAGAGTTTTGATCGCTTTACATCCACCCATACTGTAAGTACTACTGTAGGAAAATCTGTAGACAAGGTGACAGTTTCTGCTAAGACGAATGCTTCTGATGCAACCGTAACGATCAGCGGAACAGAACTGAAAGAAGGACAGAATAAGATTTCCGTCAAGGTGAAATCTTCTTCCGGCCTGGCAAGCAGAACTTACTATGTCGTTGTAAACAAGGATTCATCTATTGTGGAAGAGCCTTCAGGAAATGAAAACCTGATCAGCGGAGTGGAAAACACCACTATCAAGGCAAGCTCAGAGCAGGGTGAGGGCTACATCAAGGTCAACTGGGAGAAATCTGCAGGTTACAAAGTGGACTACTATGAGATTTTCAAGTCCACAGCCAAGGATAATTTCGGCAGTACCGCTTATTTCAAAACTGCTGACGGAAGTGCGGTAAGCTACAAGAATACCAAGGAGCTGGAAAACGGCACCAGGTACTACTATAAGGTACGGGGCGTCAGAGTTATCGACGGCAAGACCTATTACACCCAGTGGTCCAATCTGTGCTACAGAACCTATGCCGGAGGATCATCAGAAGAACCGGAAGAGCCTTCAGGAAATGAAAACCTGATCAGCGGAGTGGAAAACACCACCATCAAGGCAAGCTCGGAGCAGGGTGAAGGCTACATCAAGGTCAACTGGGAGAAATCTGCTGGCTATAAAGTAGACTATTATGAGATTTTCAAGTCCACAGACAAGGATGATTTCGGAGATACAGCCTACTTTAAGACCGCTGACGGAAGTGCGGTAAGCTACAAGAATACCAAGGAGCTGGAAAACGGCACCAGGTACTACTATACGGTACGGGGCGTCAGAGTTATCGACGGCAAGACCTATTACACCCAGTGGTCGGGGCTGTGTTACAGAACCTATGCCGGAACCAGCGTGATTCCTAATGCGGGAATCATTAACGGAGTGGAGAATACCACTATCAAGGCAAGCTCGGAGCAGGGTGAAGGCTACATCAAAGTCAACTGGGAGAAATCTGCTGGCTATAAAGTAGACTATTATGAGATTTTCAAGTCCACAGACAAGGATGATTTCGGAGATACAACCTACTTTAAGACCGCTGACGGAAGTGCGGTAAGCTACAAGAATACCAAGGAGCTGGAAAACGGCACCAGGTACTACTATAAGGTACGAGGCGTCAGAGTTATCGACGGCAAGACCTATTACACCCAGTGGTCGGGGCTGTGTTACAGAACCTATGCCGGAAAAAGTGTAACTTAAACCAGGGCCTGAGACTGCAGAGGGAATACAGTAAAAAACAGAACGCTTTGAAAGCAGTCCGTTTATAGTAAAAAGAAGGCATCGCCGGCAGATTTATTCTGCCATAGCGATGCCTTTTTATATACAGTCAGTCCGGTATCAAATCCGGTGATGAATCAAGTCGGCAGCCCTGAGTGCTCCCCCGTCTTGCCAGTTCTGCATGAATGCCGTTGAGAATTGTTCTTTTCTGATAACTCCATGGCGGAGTCATCAGAATTTTTCTCGGTGCATCTGCACTGAGACGGTGAATCACAACCTGGGGAGGAATGATTTCGATCAGGTTGCAGACGAGATTGACATACTCTTCAATAGACGCAAAGGAGCAGTAGTCCGGCATGAGTTTTTCCATTTGGGAACCTCTGACTACATTGAGCATATGCAGCTTGATCCCCCAGGCGCCGCTGTCGCACACGTAACGGACTGATTCTGTCATATCTTTTTCCGTTTCACCGGGCAGTCCCAGTATCAGATGGACTACGGTTCGGATATGCCGTTTTTTCAGCTGTGCCATAGCATCATCATAGACCGGAAGTTCATAACACCGGTTGATCAGTTCAGCTGTATCTTCATGAATTGTCTGCAGTCCCAGTTCAACCCAGAGAAAGTGTTTTTCATTGATTTCAGAAAGAAGTTCCAGTATTTCTTCGCTGAGGCAGTCCGGTCTTGTGGCTATGGCAATGCCGCTGATGAGAGGATGATTTAAGGCCTCGCAGAACTTTCGGCGAAGGACCTCTACGGGAGCGTAGGTATTGGTATGATTCTGAAAATATGCCAGATAGTGAGCGTTAGGCCATTTGCGGGACAAAAGCTGTATCTGTTCATCAATGGTGGAAGCAAAGTCGCCGCTTCCGTCTGCAGAACAGAAGATACAGCCGCCGATACCTTTTGTGCCGTCTCTGTTTGGACAGGTAAAACCTCCGTCCAGTGACAGTTTGACTGTTTTGCCGCCGAATTCGGCTTTCAGATATTTACTGATCATGTTAATGGATGGCTGCATAACGTATTCCTCCCTTTTACTTATGTTCAATCTTAAGGCCTTCCTGCAGGATTGTCAAGGGTGGCGGTCACGACACGCTTCGCAGCATATTTTGTACAGGATAAATTGAAGAGAGTTTTCTTTAATTTATTTTTTTCGGCTGAATTTTCCGGCTGAATTGTTGTAAAACGGGGCAAAATCATATATAATAAATTGTTAATAGTTCTTGAAATGCGAACCGAAAGGAGGCCGGAGAAATGACGAAAAAAAACACAGCATCGTGGGGATGTCAGAACCGTACCGTCGCTGATCCCAAAGCAGCATGTCTCGCGGGAAGAGGTGAGACGGTGATGAAACCTTCTCTGCTGCTTCACAGCTGCTGCGGCCCCTGCAGTACTGCCGTCATTGAACGTCTGGTCTGCGATTATGATCTGACCGTGTTTTTTTACAACCCGTGTATTACAGACAGGGAGGAATACGAGAGGAGAAAAGAAGCTCAGATCGCATTTATCGAGAAGTATAACCTGTACCTTGGAGGTATGCATAAAATTTCACTGATTGAGGGAGAGTATGAGCCGGACAGATACTACGAGTTGACCGCCAGCTACAGTAATGAACCGGAAGGCGGCGCCCGCTGTACGATCTGTTTCAGGATGCGTCTTGAAAAAACTGCTGCGGAAGCCGCCTCGAAAGGATATCAGCTTTTTACGACTACACTGACAGTCAGTCCACATAAAAACTATCCGCTGATTTCTGAAATCGGAAAGGAAGCAGCAAAAAAATACGGTGTAGAATTTCTTGATATGGATTTTAAGAAAAAGGCGGGATTTCAGCGCAGTATACAGCTTTCAAAGGAATATGGCCTTTATCGTCAGAATTACTGTGGCTGTGACTATTCCAAATGCGATTGATTTGATAAAAATGATAAAAATATTATAGACATAAAGGAGTTTTGAGTATGGCACTAATTATTCCAAAGGATTATTCACCGGTGATCAGCCCTATTGAGACGCAGAGGGCGATTAAAAAGATTAAAGATTATTTTCAGCAGGAACTGGCTTACGGACTCAATCTGCGCAGGGTTTCCGCTCCGCTTTTTGTAGCGCCGGAAACCGGACTCAACGATAACCTGAACGGTGTGGAGAGAAGAGTATCTTTTACTCTTCTGGACATGGACGAAAAAGAAGTTGAGATTGTGCAGTCTCTTGCAAAATGGAAGAGAATGGCGCTCGGGAAATACGGCATTGAACCCGGACATGGGATTTATACCGATATGAATGCCATCAGACGGGACGAGGAACTGGATAATCTGCACTCCATCTATGTGGATCAGTGGGACTGGGAGAAAGTCATCACAAAGGAGCAGAGAACTACGGAGTATCTTCACGAAACAGTAATCACCATTTATAATGCGGTAAAGAACCTTGGAGATTATGTAAATCGTCTTTACAGAGATTTGCAGACAGAAATTCCCAATGAGATTTTCTTCATTACCTCTCAGGAACTGGAGGATATGTATCCTGACAGCACGCCAAAGGAGAGGGAAGACCTGATCTGTGAGAAGTACGGCGCTGTTTTCATTGAAAAAATCGGCGGAGCGCTGGCTTCTGGAGAAAAGCATGACGGACGTTCTCCGGATTATGATGACTGGGAACTTAACGGCGACATTCTGCTTTGGAACGATATACTTGGCAGAGCATTTGAAATTTCCTCCATGGGTATCCGTGTAGATGCCGAAGCTATGGACAGACAGTTAAAACTGGCAGATGCCGAAGATCGCAGAAAACAGGATTTCCATCAGGCTATTCTGAATGATGAGCTGCCTTATTCCATCGGCGGCGGCATCGGACAGAGCAGACTCTGTATGTTTTTCCTCCGCAAAGCTCACATCGGAGAAGTGCAGGTTTCCGTATGGCCAGAGGATATGATCAAGGCATGCAAAGAAGCTAACATCTTCTTACTGTAAAATGAACTACATTAACGTTGTAATCGACAGAAACAGCAGACATACAGATACATATTACACTTACGCAGCAGAAGAAGCGCTGCCTGTGGGAACTATGGTAAAAGTACCCTTTAACAGGGGAAATGCTGTCAAAACGGCCTGGGTTTTTGAAACGGATGTGGAACCCTCGTGTGATCCGGCCATCATTAAAGAGGTGGATTCGGTGGAGGAGACCATATCCCTGACCCGGGAGATGATAGAGACATGCATCTGGATGAAACGGCGCTACGGCATTAAATATGCAGACGCTCTGCGCTGTTTTGTACCGAACGGAAAACCGGCCAGAGAGGGAAAAGAAAAAGAGCCCTATCGGGATGCGGAAGGTGAGATACAGGAAATAGAATCACTGACAGGAGAACAGCTGGCAGCAGTCACTACCATAGGGGAGGCCATCGAAGACGGGCGGCAGGAGAACTTTCTGATTCACGGAGTTACGGGGAGCGGTAAGACAGAAGTCTATATGCAGATTATCGCAAGGGTTCTCGCAAAGGGAAAAACTGCCATTATGCTGGTTCCCGAA
The DNA here is from genome assembly GCA_949289445.1 of uncultured Eubacteriales bacterium. GTDB lineage: Bacteria > Bacillota > Clostridia > Peptostreptococcales > Anaerovoracaceae > Senimuribacter. The sequence continues at coordinate 37,677 of CASEOD010000040.1, read as the reverse complement.
ATAGCGCTGACCAAACAGGTGACAGACCGTTTTATCGGCAGATTCGGCAAAAGCCGCATTGCGGTGCTTCACAGCAAGCTGACAAAGAGAGAGAGATTTGACGAATGGACCCGTATCAGAAGGGGTGAAGCCGGTATTGTTATCGGCGCCAGGCTGGGAGTATTTGCACCGCTGGAGAACATCGGAGTCATTATCATGGATGAAGAGCATGAGGCTACCTACAAATCCGACATGACACCGAAATACGAGACCGTGGATGTGGCTCTGAAAAGACTCATGCATTACAGCGGTGTTCTGGTTCTGGGCAGTGCCACTCCTTCAGTCGTTTCCTATCAGCGGGCCAGAGAAGGTATTTACCGTCTGATTCGTCTGACAAAGCGATATAATGAAACGCCTCTACCCAAAGTGGAGCTGGTTGATATGCGGCAGGAACTGAAGGCAGGAAACAGAACCATTTTCAGCGACAGGCTTTACCGAAAGATGGAGGAAACTCTGAAAAAAGGACAGCAGATCATTTTGTTCCTCAACCGCAGAGGTTATTCCACCTTTATTTCCTGCCGGGAATGCGGAGAAGTTCTGAGGTGCCCTGAATGCGGAATTTCGCTGACCTATCATAAAAAGGAAAATGCGGGAGTCTGTCACTACTGCGGAAAACAGTTTACGATTCCGAAAACCTGTCCTTCCTGCGGCAGCAGGTACATCAGATATTTTGGCAGCGGAACCGAAAAAGTGGAGGAATTTACGAAAGAGCTGTTCCCTGATAAATCTGTGGAGCGGCTGGATCTTGACACGGCGAAGAATAACAGGGAAATCAGCCGGATTATCGGGCAGTTTTCTAAAGGCAGGACGGATATTCTGATCGGAACGCAGCTGGTGGCCAAGGGACTTGATTTTAAGAATGTGGGGCTTGTAGGCGTTGTCGCCGCCGATGTGAGTCTGAATATTCCGGACTACAGAGCCACGGAGAGAACTTTCCAGCTTGTCACTCAGGTGGCGGGAAGAGCCGGAAGAGGAGAAGAAGAGGGACTGGTCATCGTTCAGTCCTATACTCCGGAAAACTTTGCACTGACAACAGCGGCAGGCCACGATTATCAGAGTTTTTTTGATATGGAAATCAGAATGAGAGAAATGATGGCTTATCCGCCTTTTTCCGATCTGATACTGGTGGAATTTACCGGCAATACAGAGCAGGAGGCGCTGAGCTGTGCAGAAAACTGCAGGGAATACCTGATGCGATGCAGAATAGAAGAGAACAGCTGTATCTTTTCGCCGAAGCTGTCCTTCCATTTTAAAGGTAAAGACAGCTTTCGCTATTACATTCTGATAAAAAGTCCCAAAGGGATTAGAAACCGATACATTTATTACATCAGCTGTTACGGAGACACACTGCTCAAAAAAAGAATTCAGTGTGCCATGACTATCGATGTCAATCCATACAGCGCAGTTTAACTTTGGTATATCTGATATACCTGTATAATAAGATTTCAGAACAGGAGAAAGAACATATGGCAATCAGAAATGTTGTATTAGAGGGGGATGAAATTCTCAGAAAACACTGCCGAGAGGTTTCTGAGGTGACAGACCGAATCAGAACCACTATGGAGGATATGCTGGAAACCATGCATTCCCAGATGGGATGCGGGATTGCAGGTCCTCAGGTAGGCGTGATGCGGAGAATGTTTGTGGCAGAGCCGGAACCGGGCAGAGTTTATTATATGATCAATCCTGAGATTTTGGAGCAGGAAGGAGAGCAGGAAGGAGATGAGGGCTGTCTCAGCGTTCCGGGCCTAATCGGGACTGTAGTAAGACCTGAAAGAATAAAAATCAAAGCACTTGATCTGGACGGGAATGAACAGGTATACGATTTTGAAGGCTGGGATGCCAGAGTGATGTGTCACGAGTACGATCATCTGGAAGGCATTCTTTATACCGACAAGGCCACCAATGTGAGAGAGCCTGAAGAGGAAGAGGAAAACTGATGAAGATAGTATTTATGGGAACGCCGGATTTTTCTGTGCCGGTTCTGAAAGCTTTAATCGACGCCGGACATCAGGTGGGTTATGTGGTGACTCAGCCGGACAAAGCCAGAAACCGCGGGAAAAAAATACAGTTTACACCTGTCAAGGAACTGGCGGTAAGCTGCGGTATTAAAGTTCTGCAGCCGGAGAAGATAAAGAAGGATCCTGAAATCATGGCCATTCTCAGAGAGTACGAACCGGATATTATTGTTGTGGTGGCCTATGGACAGATCATTCAGAAAGAAATTCTGGAATTGCCCAAATATGGATGCGTCAATGTTCATGCATCCCTGCTTCCGAAACTGAGGGGTGCTTCTCCCATTCAGCATGCAATTTTGCAGGGTGAAACGGAAAGCGGCGTAACGATTATGCAGATGGATGAAGGACTGGATACCGGAGATATGCTTTCCAAGGCTTCTGTTTCCATTTCTGGTCTGAACGGACAGCAGCTTCATGATCTGCTGGCAAAGCTGGGGGCGGAACTGCTCATCGAAACACTGCCCCGCATAGAATCAGGAGAAATCCGGCATCAGAAGCAGGATGACAGCCTGTCCACCTATGCAGGTTTAATTTCTAAAGAAGATGGAAAAATAAATTTTGAGAAAAGCCCTGTGGAAATTGAGCGGCAGATCCGTGCCTTTGATCCGTGGCCGGGGGCATACTGTTCTTATGGACAGGCGGTTATGAAGATCTGGAGGGCAGAACCTCTTGTGACGGATACCGGCGGAAAACCTGCCGGAACCATTGCAAATGTGAGTGCAGAGGGAATTGACATTGTATGCGGCGGCGGAATTCTGCGGGCAACAGAGATTCAGCTGCCGGGTAAGAAAAGAATGGAAGTGAAGACGTTTCTTCTGGGAAATTCCATTGATAAGAAACAGATTCTGAAATAAGGGCCTGAACAGGATTCAGGCTGCAAAGGGGGAAGAGAAATGTATTTCTACAGCTACGAAAGTCTGATAATTCTTATCCCGGCAATGCTTTTCGCATTGTGGGCGCAGGCAAAAGTAAAAGGAACCTTCCGGAAATATTCCAGGGTTCGCAGTCACAGGAATATGACCGGCGCAGAAGCGGCAAGACGGGTTCTTGACAGCAACGGGCTGAACGGCGTAGCGATCAGGCAGATCAGAGGAAGTCTGACCGATCATTATGATCCGAGAAACAGAATTCTGAGTCTGTCAGAAGATGTATACGGAGTCACATCTGTGGCGGCAGTCAGTGTTGCCTGTCATGAAGCCGGTCACGCTATTCAGCATGCGCGAAGCTATATGCCGCTGAAACTGAGAAATGCCATCGTACCGGTAGTGAATTTCGCATCCAGTTTTACCTGGATACTGCTGCTCATAGGACTGGGACTTCTTGCAGGGGGCAGTTATGAATCGTATTATATGGGAAATCTGCTGTTCAATATCGGTGTTGCCTGTTTTGCAGGCGTGGTGATTTTTCATCTGATTACTCTGCCTGTTGAGTTTGATGCAAGCAGAAGAGCCATTTCTCAGATGGAGGAACTGGGCATTGTAGACAGCGAAGAGAAAACGGGGGCGAAAAGAGTGCTGCGTTCTGCAGCTTTGACTTATGTTGCGGCGCTGGCTGTGGCTGTGGCCAATCTGCTTAGAATTCTCGCTCTCAGAGGAAGGCGCGACTGATATGGACATTAACCGGAAGACAGCGTATCAGACGCTTCTGGAAATTGAAAAAAACGGAGCATACTCCAATCTGGAACTGAATCGTCAGATCAGGCTTCTGAAGCCTGATTCTCCGGCATTTGTCAGAGAACTGGTTTACGGTGTAACAGAGCAGAAAATGTATCTGGACTATTTGCTGCAGGCTTTGATTCCAAGAGGGCTCAAAGGTGTAAAAAAGCAGGTTCTGACGTTGCTTCGCATGGGATTGTACCAGATTGTTTTCATGGACTCTGTGCCGGATTACGCTGCTGTGGGGGAAACAGTGAGAATGGCCCGGAAAGTTGCCGTGGGACGGGAAGGCTTTGTTAACGGCGTGCTGCGGGGTTACCTGAAGAAAAGGGAACAGATAAAACTTCCCGATCGGAGTTGTGATGCAGCGAAATATCTGTCAGTACGTTATTCCTGTGGATTAGACATTGTCAGGCTATGGCTTTCTCAGTACGGAGAAGAAAAAACCGAACAGCTGCTGGCGGCTTCAAACCGCAGACCCAAGCTTTCTGTACGGGTTAATCTGCTGAAAACAGGCAGGAAAGAACTGTCGGAGATCTTAAAAGCGGAAGGTTTTGAAACGGAAGAGGGAACTCTGAGCCGGCGGATTCTCTTTGTACAGGGCAGCGGTCTGCTGGAAACGGAAAGCTATCGTAAAGGACTGTTTTCGGTACAGGATCAGGCTTCCTGCCTGACGGCAGAAAAACTGGCTCCCAAACCCGGAGATACCGTTCTGGATATTTGCGCAGCGCCGGGTGGGAAAAGTCTGGCCATGGCTGAAATAATGGAAAACAGAGGGCGAATCAGAGCCTTTGATATATATGAGCATAAGCTTGCACTTTTGAACAGAGAGGCAGAACGGCTGGGTCTTTCTGTTATAGAAACTGAAGAAAACGACGGAACGAAGGAGAAAACTGAACTGTTAGCATCGGCGGACTGTGTTCTCGTCGACGGGCCATGTTCGGGGCTCGGTGTACTTCGGAGAAAACCGGAGATCAAGTATCGGGAGATTTCAGACGAGGGACGCTCTTTTGCGGAGAAACAGCTACAGATCCTGAATATATCGTCAGCTTACGTAAAACAGGGCGGAAGACTTCTGTACAGCACCTGTACCATCAATGCCAATGAGAACAGCCGGGTGGCAGAGCGGTTTCTTGAAGAACATAAGGAATTCGTACCTGAGGAACAGATACAGCTGCTGCCGGATGATACGGAAACAGACGGATTCTTTATCTGTGCTATGAGAAAGACGGATTGCTGAAAGGAGATTATATGGAAGTAGGGTTTAAGACAGACAAGGGACTGCGGCGAAGCAACAACGAAGATGCCTGTTTTGTAATGACGAGGGACAGGGTTTTTATTGTCGCCGACGGAGTTGGGGGCAACAACTCCGGGGAGATCGCCAGCAGAACCTGTGTCAATGAAATCGCAAAATATGTGGAGAATAATCCCCTGTCAGAACTGAAAGGACTGCAGCAGGTAAAATCATATTTTGAAACCTGCCTGCGGGATGTGAACTTCAAAGTTCTGGAAATGTCACAGAGATATGAAAAAAATAAGGGGATGGCCACCACAGTCGTGATGGCCTATCTGTCAGAAAACTGTCTTTACATAGTCAATGTTGGGGACAGCAGAGCTTATGTGCTGCGTGATAAAGAACTGACTCAAATTACAGAAGACCACACCTATGTAAATACACTGCTGAAAGCAGGGCTGATTTCTGAAGCGGAAGCAGAGAATCACGATAAGAAGAATATGATTACTAAAGCGGTAGGCGCAGATTATGCCATTGAAGCTGACTATTTTGAAACACCCATCGAAGCCGGAGATATCATTCTTATCTGTACCGACGGCTTATATGGAGAGGTTCCTAAGGAAGAACTTATCAGTATTCTCAGCAGAGAGGAATCTATGACCGAAATATGCGGTGATCTGGTGAATGCTGCCAATCATAACGGAGGCAGCGACAATATTACCATGGTAGTCTTGAAAGTAACGGAGGAAGATTTCGATGAGTAAATTACTTGCAGGCAGATATGAATTGATAGAAAAAATCGGTGAGGGTGGTATGGCTGTAGTCTATAAAGCCAGGTGCAGACTGCTCAATCGATATGTGGCAGTAAAGATCCTCAGACCCGAATTTACAAAAGATGTGCAGTTTGTAGAAAATTTCAAGAGAGAGTCTCAGGCTGCTGCAAGACTGCAGCACCCCAATATTGTCAGTGTCTATGATGTGGGTAAAGAAGGAAATATCCATTTTATCGTCATGGAACTGATAGAAGGACGCCCCCTCAGCGAAATTATTCCTGAAGAGGCACCGATGAACTATAAGCGGGCAATTGAAATTACCAGACAGGTGGCTTCTGCTCTGAGTCTGGCGCACAGGAACAATATTGTTCACCGGGATGTGAAACCTCATAATATTATGATTACCCGGGACGGTACGGCTAAGCTGGCTGACTTCGGCATCGCAAAAGCAGTCAGCGATTCTACCATTATCGCATCTGAAACCAGCAGAATTATCGGTTCTGTCCATTATTTTTCACCGGAGCAGGCCAGGGGCGCTTATGTAGATGAGCGATCTGACATTTATTCCCTCGGAATTGTTCTGTACGAGATGCTGACAGGGCAGGTACCTTTTGACGGAGACAATCCTGTGCAGGTGGCACTGATGCATATCAATGACGAAATCACGCCGCCGTCTCAGCTGGTTCCGGGGATTCCGCCGGCACTTGAGAAACTGGTGATGAAAGCGACAGATAAGTTCCAGTCCAACCGCTATAAAAATGCGGAGGAACTGATGGAAGATCTGGATAATATTGAATTTGTCACCAAGATGGTGGGAGATTCCGTCTTTGCTGCCTCTGATGTGGAAGAGTTTCAGGAAAGGAACAGACGCAGACAGCGCCATGAAGAGGAAGAAGCTTTCGAAGACGAAGAGATCAAACCGAAGAAAAAATCAAAAGATACTCATGGAAGAAAAACTTCTGAAAAGAAAAAATCCAGAAAACCGATTATTGCAGCCGTTACGGCGGTCATTGCAGTGGTGGCTGTTGTGGGTGCGCTGTATGCCTTTGGCATTATCGGAGGGACAAAGGCGCCTGATTTGACAGGAAAAACTCCTGGAGAAGCGCAGGAGATTCTTGACAAGATGGATATGAACCTGAAACTGGAGGTAGATGAACAGGAAATTACCAGTGAGGAAGTAGAAGAGGGAAAAATCGCCATGCAGAATCCGAAGGAAGGCGAACGGATCAGCAAAGGCGATACCGTTACAGTCTTTTTAAGCTCCGGAAAACCGACGGGACAGGTTCCTTCCATCGTAGGAAGAAATTATAATGAAGACAGAGAGCTGATTGAGGCATACCTCAAGTCTGCAGGTGATTATACCATCGGAGAAGTTTCCTATATGGAGAGTGAGGAAGAAGAAGGTATAATCATCAACCAGGATCCGGGATCAGGATCAGAGGCTGCGAAAGGTACTGCCATCAACATCGTTGTCAGCAAGGGAAGTACAAAGGTTACGGTGCCTCCTGTCATGGGGCTTGATGTGGATGCGGCAAAAGCTGCCATTGAAGGTCAGGGACTGTCAGTCAGTGTAGAATATGTGGAAAGTACAGCCACTGAGGGAACCGTTATTGATGTTTCTCCAACAGAAGGCTCCAAAGTGGAGAAAGGTTCCACTGTTGTAATTACTGTCAGCAAGGGTCAGCCTGAGGTAACTCCGGATCCGCCGGAGGAACCTTCTGACGGCGGTGACTCCGGAAATGAAGGCAATGGCGGCGACAGTGGTTCAGACTCCGGAAATGAATCTTCTGAAGAGTAGTCTGTGGCCTGCGGAAACAGTGATAGAAGTTTTATTAAGATGAAAGGTTTAATTATGAAAGGAATCGGCGGTTTTTACTATGTAAAGACCGCTGATGGGATTTACCGGACTCGAGGCAGAGGAATTTTTAAGAAGCAGGGTGTAACTCTGTCTGTGGGAGACAATGTGGAAATAGAAATTCTGCCTGACGGAGACGGAGTGATCAATGAAATTCTGCCGAGAAAGAATCAGTTTATCAGACCGCCCATCGCCAATGTGGACTGTTTTGTGGTAGTATTCGCTGTTCGAAAACCAAAACCCAATTTTCAGGTAGTGGATCGGTTTCTCATCATGGCAGAGCGATGCGGTATGGAGGCTGTCATCTGTGTAAATAAATGTGATTTGGCAGAAAAGGAAGAGCTGGAGCAGATAAAATCCGTATACGGAGAGACTTACCCTGTGCTCTTTGTAAGCGGCAAAACCGGTGAGGGAATTTCTGAACTGAATACATATATATCGGGAAAGAGGGCCGCCTTTGCCGGACCGTCAGGAGTAGGGAAATCTACCATTACCAATCTGATTATTCCGGAAGCCAAAATGGAGACCGGGTCGGTCAGCAGCAAAACCAGCAGGGGAAGGCATACGACCAGACATGTTGAGATCTTTGAAACGGAATATGGCGGACTGGTATTTGATACTCCGGGCTTTACTTCCTTTGATATTCTGGAAGGAGAAGAGGATGAACTGGCAGACTGCTATCCGGAGTTTGCACCTTATCTGGGGCAGTGTAGATTTGATAACTGCCGGCACAGAAAAGAGCCTGACTGCGCAGTCCGAAAAGCCGCGGAGGAAGGCAGGATCAGCAGAGTTCGATACGAGTCTTATCTTGCCAATCTGGAAGAGATCAGAAACAGAAAAAAGTATTGAAAGATTTGCAGTAGATGATAAAGAAAGTCGAGGAAAAGTTATGAGTAAGTTAGCGCCTTCCATTTTATCAGCGGATTTTGCTCATCTGGGACAACAGGCTGAAGCAGTCAGCAGAGCGGGTGCGGATTATCTGCATATCGATGTGATGGATGGTCATTTTGTACCCAATATCAGTTTTGGCTCCGCTGTAATGAAGTCTTTGAACAAGCTGAAAACGGCGCCTTATGATGTTCATCTGATGATAGAGAATCCGGATCAGTATATCGGGGATTTTGTAACAGAAAAAACCGAATTTATTGTGGTGCATCAGGAGGCATGCAGGCATCTTCACAGAACCCTGCAGAACATAAAATCTCTCGGTATAAAGGCGGGAGTGTCTCTGAATCCTGCCACACCTGTATCTTTACTGGAGTGTGTGCTGGAGGATGTGGATCTGGTTCTGATCATGTCAGTCAATCCGGGATTCGGCGGTCAGAAGTTTATTCCGTCAGCTCTGGAGAAAATCAGACAGCTGGACAGGCTGAGAAAAGAAGGAAACTGTCATTATGCCATCGAAATTGACGGAGGGGTAACCCTTGAAAATGCGGCACAGATAGCAGAAACCGGATGTGACATTCTGGTGGCGGGTTCTGCCGTCTTCGGCGCTTTGGATATTTCTCAGAGAGTCAGTGACTTTCGGAAGATCCTGAATGAATGAAACTTTTAGATTTAAAATAAGAGGTAACAGAAAGGCTTTGCCGAGATGATTTAATTCTCGGCAAAGCCTTTTCCTTTTCATATTCTGTTGTCAGGCTGCAGGGTTTATCGGGGTTTCCGTATCACCTGAGTCTCCGCCGGACTGGCCGGAGTCATCCGGATCTGTATCGGGATCATCCGGATCTGTCGGTTCTCCCGAATCCGGCAATTCCGGATCCTCTGGTTTCGTAGCCTCAGGCGGCTCATAGGTTTCATCCGGACTGATCGGGTATTTTTCAGGATCCGAGTTATGTTTATAGCAGTAATATTTAGGTATTTCTTCCTCGTCGTCGTCTTCATTGCCCCAGTCAGTGTAGGTCACCTTTTTGGTGTGAGGACAGTCAGGAGTGGCAAGATATCCTGTTTCGGTACAGATTGTAACCTCTTCCTCCAGATCTTTAATGCTACCTACACCGCCCTGAGTACCGTTGATAAAGTATTCACCGCCGCTGTAGATAACATTGCTTGGTCTGTCAGGGTAGGATCCCTGTTTTGCACCGTCGATCTGGTTCATGATTTTGCCCCAGAGGGCTGCGGCAGGACCGCTCATCTCTGTACCGCTGCAGTTCTGATCCACCCCGATCCACAGCGATGCGGAATAGGATGGAGTAAAGCCGTCAAACCAGATATCCATCTGATTGTCGGTGGTTCCAGTCTTACCGCCGGACTGAACGCCGGAAATGGAGGCGCCGCCGCCGATACCGTTGGTTACGACGGATTTGAGCATATCGGCCATAATCCAGGCAACACCTGAATCAAGAACCTCATAGGTTTCAGTACTGGTGCGATCTAGAATGACTTCTCCCTTGCTGTCTTCCACTTTGGTGTAGGCGGTGGTCTCCTGACGTGTTCCGTTGTTTGGAAATACCGAATAGGCGCTGGCCATCTCCAGTGTGGTGACGCCTTCAGTCATACCGCCCAGCGCCAGAGCTGCCGGATTCAGATCGTTGACGTCACCCTCTGTATCTAAAGTGGTGATGCCGAACTTTTCCACCAGGTCAGCAGAGTACTGCTCGCCCACCTGAAGGAAGATCTTTACGGCACAGGTATTGATGGACTGCTGCAGAGCGCTTCTCATGGTCTGAGGACCGGAGTAGGAAGCACCGCCTGCATTCTGCGGCCAGACCTTGCCGTTGATGGTAGTCTTCTCATCGATGACGATGGATGCAGCCGTCAGATAGTATCCCCAGAGTTTGGCTCCCTGTTTATCTATTTTGTAGTCAACAAAGGTATGCTTCTTTCCGCTGGCAGCTTCATCCGCACTCTGCTGGAGCGCTGCCGAATAAACTCCCAGAGGCTTGATGGAGGAACCGGGCTGTTCCGGAGTGATCGCTCTGTTGTGAAGCATTCTTCCGGTGGTTTTTCTGCCACCAACCATGGCTTTGATGTAACCGGTGGAATTTTCCACAATGGTCATGGCTGCCTGAGGCTGAATGACTTTCTGATTCAGCGTATAGGAGCTCGGAGGGATGGTGACGGTTCCGTCATCGTTGAAGATGAAGAAGTCCTCATAGTCTTCATTCTCGAAGAAATCAGCAGAAATAATCACGTTGCCGTATTCGTTCAGGGACTTGTACTGCTGTGGTACGTTGATAAATCCACCGCTGATAGTGTAAAGCTTGCCGTTTTCATAGGTGTACATCCCTTTGAACTCGATACTGTAGTCGGTTTCTCCGTTGACTGTGGTCTCGTAGATGTTGAGACGCTTTCCGGACTTGATCAACAGACCACCGTCATTCCTCTTGATAATTTCACTCTTCTTCAGAGTAAAATTCTTGTCGCTGTCGAAATAGCTGTCATAGGATGCAAGATTCGGCACACTGTAGGTGGATGCCGAAGGGAAGTTGGAATCGTCATCGAATTCTGTTTCAACAACTTCCTGAGCCTGTGCGTCCATGGTGGAGTAAATTTTCAGACCGCCGTTATAGACTCTGTCCCATGCCGTATCGTAGTCCCAGTCTTTTTCCTCCATCAGATCTTCGATGACCTGCTCAATGACATAATCTTTGAAATAGGAGGCCTGCTGAGAGTTGTTGCTGTAGCTCGGATTAAGCATGTCAGTCAGTTTGACGGCAGATGCCTCTTCCGCTTCCTTCTCGGAAATATATCCCTGCTCAGCCATCAGAGACAGACAGGTCTGTCTTCTGCCTTTGCTGCTGTCATTTGCAATGTAAGTGCCGCTTGAGGTTCTCTTCAGAATGTTGTCGTCTTTTTCAGAAACATCGTCATTTCCGACAAATTCTATCAGCTGATAAGTACTCGGCTGCTGCGGAAGTGCTGCAAGGGCCGCACACTCTTCCAGAGTAAGTTCCTGTACATCCTTGGAAAAATAGGACTGTGCTGCAGCCTGTACCCCCCAGCTTCCGTAACCGAAGTTGACGGTATTGAGATAAAGGGTGATGATTTCTTCTTTGTCAAGCTTGTCTTCAATGATGAGTGTATAGTAAGCTTCAATGATCTTTCTGCTCATGGTATGGTCGAACTGACTATCCTTGAGAAAGATGTTTCTTGCCAGCTGCTGGGTGATGGTACTGGTGCCGCTGATCTGACCGCCGCCAAAGACTGCTTCCTTGATGGCGCCCATGATTCTGATAAAGTTAAACCCGTGATGATCCCAGAAAGTCTTGTCTTCCAGAGCCACCATGGCGTTGATCATATTCTCCGGGATGTCCTCGTATTCCACGTTGGTACGGTTTTCCTCCGAGTAGACCGTATCTATCTCGTTGCCCTCATCATCGTAGACCACGGTACTTTCCGTTAGAATTGTATAAATATCATCGACATCGATTTTCGGTGCATTGGAAATAGTGATGCCCACATAGACACCTGCTGCGATGATACAGGCAAATATGATGCCCAGCAGAAAAAGCAGAAAGCGTTTCTTGTTGAGCCGGTATCTTTTCCTGGTGACGGTGCCGTCTGTCTGGACTGCAGAATTGTCGGAACGGCCCCGTTTATTCGTTTTTTTATTCTTATCGCTGCGCATATAAACGTGATATCCTTTCTCTGTAATCTCAAAGAATAAACTTCTATTAGTATACCATAATTCACCACCAAAGTTAAACAATATTTCTGCTTTTGGAAAATTTATCGAAAAAATTTTCCGCTGCGCTTGTCATAAATACAAAAATGGTATATTATGGAAATGGAGCTTATGCAGGTATGACAAATCATGTATGAGAAGAAAGACAGTATCTTTTACCGCTGCCGTGATCTGCGGCATTTTATATGCTGATTCAGCGGAAGAGAAACTTGACTTATTGTTCATTATTCTCTCTGTCGCAGCTGTTCTTTCGATTTTTGCTGTGGCCGGGAAATCGGCAGAAAAAATCGAAAGAACGACAGAAGCGGAGAATCGGAGAAGGATTCGGTTTTACAGAGCTCTGGCGGCGGGATTTCTGGCAGGTGTACTTCTGACAGCCGGCTATGAAGCTTTATGGACAGCAAGTCCGTTATCCGCTCAGACAGAAACCCCACGCCCATGTCTTGCAAAAGTATGCGAAATCGAACAGAAAGACAAGGAAAGCTATCGTCTGTATCTGCTTATGGGCAGAGAGAAAGTGCTCTGCTCATATTACCGTGAGCTGAGTGATCCATGGAAACTGGTTGGAAAAACCATCGCCTTTGAAGCTGTGTTTTCCGAGCCGAGAGGCGCGGGGAACCCGAGAACCTTTGATTACAGGACGTATCTTCGCTCTGAGGGCATTCGTCACATTGCAGTGATTGATGAGTTTCAGCTCACAGGAAAAAAGACTGCTTTTCCTGACAGGGTAAAGGCGCTGATTCTTGAGAAAAGGGAGCGCATGATAGAAAAACTGTCGCTGTCATCTGCAGCGGAAGGACTGATTCGCGGGATTCTCTTTGGAGATACGTCGAAAATGGATGAGTCTGTGTATGAGGATTTCAGGAGAAATGGCACTGCTCACGTTCTTGCGGTCAGCGGAATGCATGTGGGCATGATCTACAGTCTGTACAGAAAGCTGTATAAACGCCGGAAACGTGTCGAACTGACGGTAGTCTTTGTACTGATGCTTTTTATTTACGGCAGCGCAGCACTCTGGTCTGTATCAGTCAGACGTGCAGTGATTCTGGTCCTGCTCTCTCTCGGAGCGGATCTGCTGAAACGGCGGTATGATTTGACTACAGCGCTTTCTGTGGCAGCGCTGTTTGCCATAGGTAGAAATCCGTGGGTGATCTTTGGAACGGGGTTTCAGATGTCTTTTCTGGCAGTGCTGTCTCTGGCGTTTCTGACACCTGTTCTGGAAAGGCATATGGGAGAGACTCCGGCTGTGATGATTGCTGTACAGGCAGGACTGATCCCCTATACTGCGTACACCTTTAATTATGTGTCTGTTATCGGCTTTCTCTGCAACTTTCCGGTGGTTCTGCTGGTCTCTGTACTGGTACCTGCAGGCGCAGCCGGTTTTTTTGTCTATCTGGCTGCGGACATGATGATTCCGGGGCTGCCCCGTCTTCTTGAAGGTGTGGCTCTGGCATCTGCCGAGATTAACGGAATCTTTGGAAATTTAGGTTTTCTTGCCTTTGATACAGTATCTCCGCCTCTGTGGATGATCTGGCTTATATATCTGTGTATTTTTACTTTCAGCTCAGAACAGTTCTATCTCTGCCGGAACAGAAGAGACTTTCGCGCAATGACTTTTACGGCGGCAGTTACAGTGGCGGTGATCCTGTTTTCTGCGGCAGCGGGAGCATCACCCTTTGATAAGGCAAGCTATGTTTTTCTGGACGTGGGACAGGGGGACAGCCTGCATATCAGAACAGAGGAAGGGAGAAATCTGCTCATTGACGGTGGAGGAAAGCTCTCGTATGATACAGGAAAACAGACACTGAAACCTTACCTTCTGAAAAACGGGATCTCCCGAATTGATCTGGCGGCGGCAACTCATCTTCACACAGATCATTATCTGGGACTTGTCCAGCTTGCCGGCTGTTATCCGGTCAGAAAGCTGATCACTGCAGGAAAAGCCGGACGGAGAATTAAACTGGGTGAGGAAGAATATCTTGATATTCTGTGGCCGGAAAAACTGCATCCCGATACCGAAGATGAAAATCTGAACAGTCTGATCTTCAAAGTGCGGATCAGAGGAATCAGCGTGCTTGTCACAGGCGATATTACGGAAAAGGGAGAGAGAATGCTGACAGAGCGGTATAAAGGGACCAAGGCACTGCAGGCGGATATTCTGAAGGTTGCGCATCACGGCAGCGCCTACAGCACCTGTGACGAGTTTCTGGAGGCAGTTGGACCCTCTGTGGCGGTGATCAGCGTAGGTAAAAATAATTACGGCCATCCTTCGGAGAAGGTCATTGAAAAACTGCAGAAAAAAGGTATAATGGTATTCAGGACGGATCTCTGCGGAGCCGTCGGAATCATCAACGAAAAAGGCAGAATCAGAATATGTACAGAAAACCCGTAAAACACAGCTTCAAGGTCTTTTCAGAAAACCTGAAAGCTGATAACATAAGCAAAGTGATCCTGATGTATGGCGTGGAGCAGTACCTAGTCAGATGGGCCTGTGAAAGCCTGGTCAGAAAATATGTGAATCCGGCTGCGGTATCCATGGACTACATCCAGTTTTCAGGAGATGAGGTCAGTTGCGACCAGATTATTGAGGCATGTGAAACCTTTTCCATGTTTTCACAGAGGCGAGTCGTCTGGGTGAGAGACTTTAAAGGTTTGTCGGCTGACAGTTTCAAAGGGTTCGGAAAGGATCAGATGCAGCAGCTTTCTGATTATGCTGCGGCCAGCAATGAAAGCACGATTTTGATATTCTCAGCGGAAGAGATTAAGTCCGGGGCACTTTTAACTGCCACACTAAAAAAGGTGGGACAGGTTTATGACTTTGATAAGATAGATAAGGCGGAGCTATCTTCTTTTGCAAAAAAGAGGTTTCGGGCAGCAGGTGTTGAAATCAGTCCTGCAGCAGTCAGTTTGCTTATTGAAACTACAGGATACTTTAATAAAGAAAGTGATTACAGGCTGTTTCATTTTGAAAATGATATTCAGAAGCTCATTGCCCACTGCAGCGGCAGCGTTACAGAAGAGGATATCGAGAAGACTGTCTGTGGTGATATGGATACCTTTGTATTTGACATGCTTGAGGCAATCACAGGAAACAAAAAGGATAAAGCTTTTCAGATATTATATAATATTCTTCACAGTGGAAGGGATGCGTTTTCTGTTATTGGAGCCATTGTCTCTCAGTTTGAACTGCTTTTGTCAGTGAAACAGCTGAGAGAAGACGGCCTGAACTCCAGTGATATGCAGAAAAAGCTGGGCGGCAGTGAATATCGTATTAAGAAGTTACTTCCTTATGCAGGAAGATATTCGGAAGAAAAACTGAAAAAGACACTGTCGTCTGCTTATGAAGTTGACAGGCAGATCAAGACAGGTCTTCTGGACAGCCAGCTGGCGCTGGAACTGTTTATTGCGGGAATATGATTGACAGAGAGAAGGAGAGAGATTTTATGAAAACCCAATTAAAAGCAGATCTGATGCTGGTAGTGGTTACGCTGTGCTGGGGCGTATCCTATTATCTGATGGATGTAACCCTGCAAGATATAGAGCCATTTACGCTCAATGCGTTTCGTTTTCTTGGAGCTTTTGTTGTAGCGGGAATTCTCGCTTTCAAAAATTTGAAAAATGTCAGCAGAGAAACGCTGAAATACAGTGTACTTATCGGAACGGTTCTGGTATTTGTCTATGCGGGTGCCACTTTCGGGGTAAAATACACCACTTTGTCGAACTCAGGGTTTCTCTGTGCTTTGACTGTGATCTTTGTACCTCTGATTGAAATCATCTTTCTGAGAAAAAGGGTGGAGAAAAAAATTATCTTTGCTGTAACTATGAGTCTGATAGGTATTATGATGCTGACCCTAAAAGATGATTTTTCTATCAATATGGCTAATCTGAAGGGGGATGTGGTGTGCATCATAGGTGCGGCAGCTTATGCCGTAGATCTGATTTTGACAGAGAAGGCTGTGGCTCATGAGAAGGTAGATGCCTTTCAGCTGGGCGTTTTTCAGCTTGCTGTGACCGGAGTCTATATGCTGCTCCTGTCTTTTATCTTTGAAACACCACATCTGCCAAGCAGTCTGCCTATCTGGGGCAGCGTCGTTTTCCTGTCCATCTTCTGTACCGGGGTGGCCTTTATTGTACAGGCGGTTGCTCAGCAGTATACCAAAGCTGCCCATGTGGGCATCATTTTTACCCTAGAGCCTGTATTTGCAGCAATTGTGGCATTTCTGTTTGCGGGAGAAGTGCTCAGCTTCAAATCCTATATGGGAGCAGTGCTGATGGTTGCTGCACTGTTTGTGACAGAAATTGACTTTAAAAAAATGGGGAAAAATTCGGATACCACAAAAGGACATACTCTGGAAGAAAAGACAGAGTGAAATGCTTAATTGTGAAAAAATTTACATATATTTGTTAAAAAATAAATATATTTCGGGCATGTTGATTTTTACTACAAAAAAAAGTATAATTAACGCTATAGTTTCATATTGGAAGCTAGGTTTATTTCGATAGACTATGTAAGCAGGAGGAAACATATCATGAGCGAAAAATGTTGTTGTTGCGGCGGCTCCAATAACGAGCAGTTCAAAGAACTTGAGCCCGTTTTAGAGAAGTACGCAAAGGTTCCTGGCAGTCTGATTACCATTTTGCAGAAGGCACAGGACATCTACGGTTATCTTTCTATCGACACAATCAACCATATCTCAGAAGCGACAGGAATCAAGCCTGCAAAGATTTACGGTGTAGCTACTTTCTATGCTCAGTTCAGATTACAGCCTATTGGCAAGAATCTGATCATGCTTTGCCAGGGTACTGCCTGTCATGTCAACGGATCAGAAATGATCGAGGAAGCAGTCTGTGAGTATCTTGGGATTCAGGATGGTGAAACTACAGAAGACGGTGTGTTCACCCTGAATAACGTAGCATGTCTGGGATGCTGCTCTCTGGCGCCTGTGATGATGGTTCAGAATGCTGACGGAGATGAAACCTACGGAAATCTTACAAAAGATAAAGTAGTGCAGATCCTGGCTGAAATCAGAGAAAGAGCTTAGGAGGTGCGGATATGAAAGTAATTATTGGACAGGGCAGCTGCGGTATTGCGACAGGCGCAAAGAAAACCCAGGCTGAGTTCGAAGCCCAGATGGCAAAACAGGGCGTTGACGCAGTTCTTGACTTTACCGGCTGTGTGGGCACATGCTATCTGGAGCCGATTGTAGATGTTTATGACGACGACGGAAAAATGACCAGATATGTCAAGGTACAGCCTGACAAGGTAGAAAAAATTGTCAGTGAGCACCTGAAAGGCGGCAAGGTTGTAGAAGAATATGCGATTTCTGCAGAAGACGAACAGTTTATTCAGAAGCAGAAAAGAGTTGTTTTGAGACATTGCGGTCTGATTAATCCTGAGAAGATTGAAGAATATCTGGCTGTAGGAGGTTATGAAGCTACCAAGAAGGTAGTAACCTCCATGACTCAGGACGAAGTAATTGAGGAAATCAAAGTTTCCGGCCTGAGAGGAAGAGGCGGTGCCGGCTTCCCCACCTGGTTTAAATGGAATGCGGCCAAAGGTAATCCGGGAAAAGATAAATACATTGTATGTAATGCCGATGAAGGAGATCCTGGTGCATTCATGGACAGATCTGTTCTGGAAGGAGATCCTCATTCTGTGATTGAGGGTATGATCATCGGTGGATTTGCCATGGGAGCTACAGAAGGTATCATCTATTGCCGTGCTGAGTATCCTCTGGCAATCAAGAGACTGGAAATTGCCATGGAGCAGGCTAGAGAAAAAGGATTTCTGGGCAAGAACATTTTTGGTTCAGGATATGATTTCGATATCAGAATCAAAGCCGGTGCGGGAGCTTTCGTATGTGGTGAAGAAACTGCACTGATTGCTTCTCTGGAAGGTGAAAGAGGTATGCCAAGACTGAAACCGCCTTTCCCTGCAGCAAAAGGTTACTGGCAGCAGCCTACCAATATCAACAACGTAGAAACTTACGCCAACGTATCATGGATTATCAACAATGGAGGAGCTGCTTTCGGCGCCATGGGAACAGAACAGTCCAAGGGCACCAAGGTGTTTGCACTGGCCGGCAAGATCAAGAAAGGCGGTCTGGTAGAGGTTCCTATGGGTCTTCCTCTGAAAGATGTTATCTTCGGTATTGGCGGCGGAATTAAGCAGGACAAGGAATTCAAGGCTGTACAGATGGGCGGACCTTCCGGCGGATGTATTCCTGCATCACTGATTGACACTCCTGTTACATATGAAGATATCAACAAGACAGGCGCAATTGTAGGTTCAGGCGGTATGATCGTCATGGACGAAGACACCTGTATGGTTGACATGGCAAGATATTTCCTTGACTTTACAAAGAAGGAATCCTGCGGCAAGTGCAACTACTGCAGAATCGGAACGAAGAGAATGCTGGAGATTCTGGAGAGAATTACAGAAGGCAAAGGCAAGGACGGAGATATTGAGCTTCTGGAAGAACTGGCAGCAAAAATTAAGGATGGTGCTATGTGCGGACTGGGACAGACTGCACCTAACCCTGTACTGACGACACTGAAGTACTTCAGAAATGAATATGAAGATCATATCTATAATAAGAAGTGTACTGCAAAATCCTGCAAAGCGCTGATTTCCTTTGAGATTACTGACGCATGCAAAGGATGTACTCTGTGCGCCAAGAAATGTCCTGTAGGGGCCATTACAGGCGAAGTAAAGGGTAAGCATGTGATCGATCAGACCAAGTGCATCAAGTGCGGAAAATGTGCGGAAAACTGCAAATTCGGTGCAATTGAGAAAAAGTAAGGAGGAGGAAATACTGAGATGAATAAATTCAGAATGAATATCGACGGCAAAGAAGTATTCGGTCTTCCGGGACAGACTATCCTGGAAGTTGCCAGAGAGAACGACATTTTTATCCCTACTCTTTGCTATGATGAAAGAACAGCCATCTATGGCGCCTGCGGTCTTTGTGTAGTAGAGGTGGAAGGAAATCCTAAACTCTGCAAGGCCTGTGCAACAACAGTAGCGCCCGGTATGGTAGTGATGACAAACACAGACAGAGTTGTAGAATCCAGAAAAACCAATCTGGAACTTCTCATATCCAATCATAACGGCGACTGTAAAGCTCCTTGTTCTCTTGCATGTCCTGCAGGAACTGACTGTCAGGGCTACGTGGGACTTATCGCCAATGGAGAGTTTGAAGCTGCAAATGAACTGATTAAGGATAAGATTCCGCTTCCTGCATCTATCGGCAGAGTCTGTCCGCACCCATGTGAGGATGCCTGCAGAAGAGGGCTTGTTGATGAGCCGATCAGCATTGCTGCACTAAAGAGATTTGCTGCCGATTATGATATGATGGAAGAGATGGTTTTTGTTCCTGAAATGGAAGAGGAAACAGGAAAATCTGTTGCTATTATCGGCGGCGGTCCGATGGGGCTTTCCGCTGCGTACTTCCTCAGACAGAAAGGTCATGATGTTACAATCTTTGACGCGATGCCAAAACTGGGCGGTATGCTGAGATACGGTATTCCTGAATACAGACTTCCAAAGGAAGTTCTGGATGCAGAGATTGAAATTATCAGATCAATGGGCGTTGAAATGATTGCCAACTGCAAGATCGGTGAAGATATGTCATTTGATACTGTCAGAGCTGACTATGATGCAGTTCTTCTTGGTATCGGTGCATGGGTATCCACAGGTGTGGGTTGTCCCGGTGAAGATGCAGACGGTGTTATCGGCGGTATCGATTTCCTGAGAAAGGTTGTCAGAAACGAGCACATCGACTTTGGTGAAAAGGTTGCCATTGTCGGTGGTGGAAACACCGCTATGGATGCCTGCAGAACTGCAGTAAGACTGGGCGCAAAGGAAGTTTACAACATCTACAGAAGAACCAAGGATGAAATGCCTGCTGACAGAATTGAAATCGAGGAAGGGGAAGAAGAAGGCGTAATCTTTAAGAACCTGACCAATCCGCTGGAAATTATCAAGGATGAAAACGGACATGTAAAACAGATGGTTCTGCAGGTAATGGAACTGGGAGAACCTGATGAGTCAGGCAGAAGAAGACCTGTTCCTGTAGAAGGAAAGACTGAAACTATTGATGTTGATACAGTAATTCTGGCAATCGGCCAGGCTGTAGATGCTACACCGTTTGATGTCGACAAGACGAGAAAGAATGCCATTGCATATGATCCTGATACATTTATGACCAGTATTCCTGGAGTTTTTGCAGGAGGCGATTGCGGCAACGACAAGATTTCTATTGCAATCGAATCTATTGCTGACGCAGGCAAGGCAGCTATTGTCATCGATTCTTATCTGAATGGAGAGGCTGTAAGCTATGAAAAACCGTTCTTTGTAGAGAGAGACGATGTAACGGAAAAGACATTTGAAGACAGAGAGAGACTGTGCAGAGAAAAAGCTGAGCAGCTGACAGCTGCCGAGAGAAAAGATAATTTCTCTGAAGTGGTATATGACGGACTGACAGAAGATCAGGCAGTTGCGGAAGCTTCCAGATGTCTGGAATGCGGATGTCATGACTATTATGAATGTAAGCTGATTGATTTTGCCAATGAATACGATGTAGAACCTGCCAGATTTGCAGGTGATAAGAATCTGATTGAATTTACAGATGATCATCCGTTCATTGTAAGAGATCCGAATAAATGTATTCTTTGCGGACTGTGTGTCAGAGTTTGTGACGAGGTGATGGGCGTCGGTGCTCTTGGTCTTGTAAAGAGGGGCTTTGACACAGTTGTAAAACCAAATCTGGAGAAACCGCTTGCTCAGTCCGGATGTGAATCCTGCGGTCAGTGTGTAAGTGTTTGTCCTGTAGGTGCTCTTCAGGAGAGACAGACCGTACAGAAAGAAGTTCCACTGGAAACAGAGATTACTGAAACCACTTGCTCCTACTGCTCGGTTGGATGTTCTCTGGATCTGGAGTCTTATGCAGATATGCTGATTAAAGCAAATCCTTCCAAGGAAGGTTATGTCAATGCCGGCATCTGCTGCGGAAAAGGTAAGTGGGGATTTGATGCAGCCGTTCTGGAAGGCAAAGAGGTGGATCCGCTTATCAAGGACGGAGACGATTTCCGTATGACTGACTATCATGAAGCCATGGTTATGGCAGCTAAAAAGTTTGAGGCCGTCAAAGTAAGACATGGTGTTGATTCTATTGCTGTAGCGATTTCTGACAGATATACCAACGAAGAAGCTTATGCTATGAAGAAGTTTGCCAGACTGGTAGGCGCTAAGACTTTCTGTTTTAATGCGAGAGCCAATGCATTGACAGACGTACTGGGCATAGATGCTTCTCCGAATACAATTGATGAACTTCTGTCTACAGAAGTGATCCTTGTTCCTGGCTTCATCAAGAAAAAGAATGCTGTAATCTGGAACAAGATCAAGCAGGCTGCTGAAGCAGGTGCAAAAGTTATTGCAGTGAATACAGAAGATGTTCAGACATCCTGGCCATTTGCGGAAAAAGTGATTGATACTGACAACAGTACAGCCTTCCTGAAAGGCTTTGCAAAAGCACTTCTGGATATGGGCAAGAAATCTGACGCGGAAGGCTTTGACGAATTTGCCGCTTCTGTTTCTGATGCAGCTGTGTGCGAGGAAATTCAGGCCGCTGCTGAAATGTACGCAAAGGCCAAGAAGGCCATGATCGTATTCCAGCAGAATACGCTGTCGGTAGAAGCTGCTGCACTCATAGCGGATATTGCGCTGCTTTCCGGCCATATCGGAAAACCAAGAGACGGTATCCTGGAAATCAAGGCTAAGAATAATTCTCAGGGTCTTGTGGATATGGGTATTCATGCAGGTGCTGAAGCAATGGAAGGTATTAAGGGTCTTATGGTATTCGGTGAAGATCCGGCTGCCTGCGGCTATGATCTGTCCGGACTGGAATTCCTCATGGTTTCCGACATTTACATGACAGAAACCGCAAAGAAAGCTGATGTATTCATTCCGGGAACTGGATTTGCAAGCACCGACGGAACTTACACCAATACAGAAAGAAGACTGATGCCTGTAGAAGCTGCTGTTGTGGAGGATGTAGATTTCTCCAACTGGGAGATCGCAGCAGAGCTGGCTCATGTATTTGAGGAGGAATTCGGCTTTGAGGATGAGGCAGATATCTCTCGTGAGATGGATGATACGCTGCCGCTCTATAAATATGCTGAAATCGGCGAAGTGCTGGGCGGTGTACTGACTCCTGTAAATCCTAAGTTCGTTCCTGCAAAGGATGCCAAGATGGTAGATGTACTGCCTTGTACCGATGCTCTGATGAATATGATGACAGAGAGAATCCCTGAAGCTGTATCTCCTACTGCTTAAGATACGGTGAGAAAAAGGTTTGACAGAGAACCGGATTATAAGTGAGGCCGTCTGCAAAAATGCAGACGGTCTCTTTGCGTCGGGAAATTATTTCTGTTGGATACCTGAACAAGTTGACCATAACTGTTTTTCTGTTTAGAATGTAAAAATCCCCCTTTACCGGTTTGTCCGGTAAAGGGGGAACAATCAGGTTTCAGATAATTCAATGCTCTTTTTTATGAGGTTTAATCAGTCTTTTATATCTTCATGCTCCTGATTCATCAGGAAGGTCAGAATGGTTCCGGTATATCTTTCCAGTCTGTCCTCGTTGACAGATACGTTGACAATGCTGCAGTCAGGATTCTTCTCCTGCACATAGGCAGTATTTGTCGCAGATACATAATCTTTGAATTCCATTTCTTTGCCACAGTAATCATTAAAAGCCTGTATGCAGGCAAGGGCGATATCCGATTCCGGATCTCCGGACCATCCTTTCTGAGAATCTGTCTTTTTGTAGGAAATATCCGCAAGACCACAGATGGTTTTATAGTCGTTGTCGATATCCGACAGTTTTTCATCGGTTAGACTGTTGCCCACAGCCTGAATGGTATAGGTGCTGTCTTTCAGTTTTATGGATCCGATACTGCTGATAGAAACTATCTGATCAGTCGCTTCGTCTCTGTAATGAATTCCGTCGATGAGTGTGTAAAGTGTTTTGATCAGATCATTCTGACTCTCCTGACTTACCACCTTCTTTGGAAGATCCACTTCCTCGTAGGTATAAGTTACATCCGGATAGTTTTCCAGATAATCGTCGTTGAAGTTTTCGATGGCGGTTTCCATTCTGCTCTGGAATTTCTCATCGTCATTCTGGTTGATAACTACAGTGACAGAGGCTTTTTTCGGGTAGGTCGATGCATCTGTTCCGCCGCTGACATCAGCCAGTTCAAAGATAAACGCATTGGTTTTGAAGTATGCCAGCAGATCGCCGATCTCTTTGATGGCATTGGGATAAGACGAGATTTTCGTGTCAGGTATTCCCCCGGGCAGTCCTTCAATGGTGATTTTGTATGCCTTGTCCTTTGTCGGAGAGGTATAGGTTACCGGTCCTGTAAACTGATAGGTGGAACGGGCGCCGGTATTGAGAGACCACATATTGTTTGATCCTCTGTTGAGACAGAACACGTTTGTGTCATCGGTAAAATACTTGTTGCTCAGCTTCTGGATTCCTGAAAAATCATGTCCCGATTCTTTTGTGAAAATAACGGTCAGTTTTCCGGTTTCTTCATTGTTTTTAGCCAGGTACAGGGCAACAGCCATGGGTTCGATACAGTTTTCAAACTGCTTGGAATCATAAGAACAGAGAACCACCGTCGGATCTGCATCCTGATAGACTTTGCTTGCTTTTACAGACATGATGACATTGTCATGACTGTCCACACTGCAGCTAATCCCTTTTGATTTTGCCCAGTTTGTAAGATAATCGCAGATCGCTTCAGTGGAAGTCAGCGTTGCAGCTGAATCCTGCAGATCTGTCTGGTAGGCGATTATTTTTTCTTCAATTTTTGCAGAGAGTTCTTCTTCCTCTTCACCGCAGGCAGTCAGAGAAAAAAGAGATGCCCCAATCAAGGTGAGCACCAGCATGAAAGTAACTAGCTTCTTCATCATCAATCTCCTTCGTTAAGCATCTTTTCTGTTGTCATGCCGGAAATACCGGATACCGGTATTTCCGGATTATGAAAAAAGTCTGTCGCTGCACAGAGTCAGAGACACCGGCTTTTTTATAACACGGGCAATATTGATTTATGACACTTCCCGTGTTTCAAATAAAGTATTTTGCAGGCACTTCCCTGAAGAGGGAGATGTGCTGAAATCAGGAATCTCAGATTCCGTCAGTTTCTCTTTTTTTGTTTATTTTTTTCAAATAATCGTTTATTTTACATAAAAAATCATATATAATGATACCATAAACGTGAAGAAATTAGTAGGTCTTTTAAAAAACTTCACATAATTTTAAGATTTTGATAGGAGAAAGGATATGGAATCGAAAAATTTAATCATCAGAGAGACTGTGTTTGATGATTGCCGTTATTTCGCAGAATGGGAGAACCGGCCGGAGGTAACGGAGTTCTTTACCATGGATGAGGGCAGATCATATGAACAGGTTGTGACCGAGTTCGTGAGATATAATCTTGACCCTACCAAAATGCAGTTTACCATCACGCTGAAACCGGAGGACAAGCCTATCGGAAAGGTTTACCTTTCCAGAATCAATGCAGCTGAAGATTCTCTGGATATTACCCGTGTCTATATTGCAAATCCTGAAAATCGCGGAAAGGGATACGGAGAAGAAACTCTGCGCCTGATTCTGGAATATGCTTTCATCAATCTGCATATGGAGCGGGTCACCATCGATCACTTTGAAGGAAACAAGATTGCGGCAGCCCTTTACGAGAAAATCGGGTTTACCAACGAAGGGCTTATGAGACATGCAGGAAAGAAAAACGGGAAATATGTAAATCTGCAGCTTAAATCCATGCTTCGGGCAGAATATTACGACAAGCTGCACAAATAATTCCGATACAAATCGGGGACGGAGCCATTCCGTCCCTGTTTTTTCAAATAAAGAAAGATTGGAGAGTAAGAATGCAGGAAATCAAGTGTCCCAAGTGCGGGGAAGTGTTTAAAGTAGACGAATCGGGCTATGCGGCTATCGTGAAACAGGTTCGTGACCGTGAATTTCAGAAAGAGATTGAAAGCCGGGAGACCAGAATGGCGGAAGAGAAAGAAAGCGCCGTGAAACTGGCGAAAGCAGAAACAGAGAGCAGCTACAGAGAGCGGCTTGCGGAAAAAGAGAAAGAACTGACGGAACTGCGCGCAAGACTTGAGGCGGAAAGCAGCAATCAGAAACTGGCTGTCAATGAGGCAGTTTCGGAAAAAGAAAAAGAACTGACTCAGAAAGACCGTAAAATTGCAGAACTGAAAGCTCAGCTGCAGCTGCATGTATCTGAACAGGAACTTGCTGTCAGCAAAGCGGTTATGGAGAAGGAAAAGGAGATTTCTCAGCAGAAAGAACAGCTGGCTCTTCTCAAAGACGGTTATGAGGAAAAACTGAAGGATAAGGACGAACAGATTGCATATTACAGAGACTTTAAGGCGAGACAATCTACGAAAATGGTGGGAGAAAGCCTGGAACAGCACTGTGAGATCGAGTTCAACAGACTGCGGGCAACCGGATTTCAGAATGCTTATTTTGAAAAAGACAACGATGTAAGAACAGGGAGTAAAGGCGATTTTATTTTCCGCGAGGAATCGGAAGACGGCGTGGAGTTTATCTCTATCATGTTCGAGATGAAAAATGAGATGGATGAAACGGCAACCAAACATAAAAACGAAGATTTCTTGAAAGAACTGGATAAGGATCGCCGTGAGAAAAACTGTGAATATGCTGTGCTGGTGTCACTTCTGGAGATGGACAGCGATCTTTATAACAGTGGGATTGTGGATATGTCGCACCGTTATCCCAAGATGTATGTAATTCGTCCTCAGTTTTTTATCCCAATGATTACGCTGCTTCGCAATGCTGCGCTGAATTCACTCAGATATCGCAGAGAACTTGCGGAAATCAGAGAACAGAATATTGATATTTCTCATTTTGAGGACGCCATGAATGAGTTCAAGGAGAAATTCTCCCGCAATTATGAACTTGCCAGCAAGAAATTTAAGACAGCTATCGACGAAATAGACAAGACTATTCAGCATCTGCAGAAGACCAAGGAAGCGCTGCTGTCCTCTGAGAACAATCTCCGTCTCGCAAACAACAAGGCAGAGGATCTGACCATCAAGAAACTGACCAGAAATAATCCGACCATGGCGCAGAAGTTTGAGGAACTGAAAGAACAGGAAAAATAAATCCGAATATTTTTTTGCGTTTAACAGTGGACAAATGTTGGTAATAATAGTATACTTTGTTTGGACATTTTGAAAAAAATACTATATCTTGTGGATTTGGAGGAACGCATAAAAATATGGAAAATATCACAAAAATCATTAAAAGAGATGGAAGAACCGTTGATTTTGATGTGGACAAGATCACGGAAGCCATCTATAAGGCTGCCAAAGTTCTGGGCGGAAAGGACAGAGATATGTCTGCCTATCTGGCCAGACAGGTGGAACTGTATCTTCTGGAAATCTGCCACAATACCACACCGACGGTGGAGCAGATTCAGGATGCGGTGGAGAAGGTTCTCATAGAGGCCGGTCATGCCAGAACAGCCAAAGAATACATTCTTTACAGAGCGGAGCGTACCAGAGTCCGCGATATGAACACCAAGCTGATGCGTGTCTATGAGGATCTGACCTTTAAGGAAGCCAAAGACAATGACGTCAAGAGAGAAAACGCCAATATTGACGGAAATACCGCCATGGGCACCATGCTGAAATACGGTTCAGAAGGAGCCAAAGAGTTTTACAAGATGTATGTCATTGATCCAAGGTATGCCAAGGCTCATGACAACGGAGATATCCACATCCACGATATGGACTTTTATACACTGACTATGACCTGCTGTCAGATAGATTTGCTGGAACTGCTGAAGGATGGTTTTTCGACAGGTCACGGTCACCTCAGAGAGCCAAACAGCATTGAAAGTTATGCGGCCCTGGCCTGCATCGCCATTCAGTCTGATCAGAATGATCAGCACGGCGGTCAGTCTGTACCGAATTTCGATTACAGCATGGCTCCCGGCGTAAAAAAAAGTTACCGCAGACTTTACTGCCAGAACATGGGAAAGATGCTGGAATTTCTCTTTGATGTTCCGGAGGGAGCAGAAAAGGCAAAGACTGTCGCCGGAGAAATTGAAGAAAAACACGGAGTAACTCCCTGCATGGCGTGGGATAATAACTACAAAGCGCTGGAGGCGGAGTATCTGAAAGAATATGCTTCGGAAGAGGAAATCAGCAGAATGCAGGAGAAGGCGACAGCCTTCACAGACAGAGAGATCAGACGACAGACCTATCAGGCGATGGAGGCGCTGATTCACAATCTGAATACCATGCATTCAAGGGCCGGCGCTCAGGTGCCTTTCAGTTCTCTGAACTACGGCACAGATACGTCTCCTGAGGGGCGTCTTGTGATGGAATGCATTATGAAAGCTACAGAGGCGGGGCTTGGAAATGGAGAAACGCCGATTTTCCCGATTCAGATTTTTAAGGTAAAAGAAGGCGTCAGCTATAATCCGGAAGATCCAAACTATGATTTGTTCAAGCTGGCCTGCAGAGTTTCTGCAAAACGGCTCTTTCCAAACTTTTCCTTCCTGGATGCACCGTTCAACCTGCAGTACTACAAGGAAGGCAGGCCGGAGACAGAATGCGCCTACATGGGCTGCAGAACCCGCGTAATCGGAAACGTACACGATCCGTCCAGAGAGATTGTATACGGCAGAGGAAATCTTTCCTTTACATCCATAAATCTTCCGCGGCTTGCCATTAAGGCAAAGGGTGACACAGATATCTTCTTTGACGGACTGGATCATATGATCGATCTGGCTATCGGTCAGCTGAATGAACGCTACAGAATCCAGTGTATGAAAAAAGTGAAGAATTTCCCGTTCCTCATGGGGCAGGGAGTATGGATCGATTCTAAGGATCTGAAACCGGAGGATACGGTGGGAGAAGTGCTGAAACACGGAACTCTGACCATAGGATTTATCGGTCTTGCAGAGGCTCTGAAAGCACTTATCGGGCAGCATCACGGAGAATCTGAAGAGGCGGAGAAACTGGGGCTTGAAATTGTTGCCTATATGAGAAAACGCATGGATGAAGAAGCCAGAAAAACGGGACTCAACTGGTCTCTCATTGCGACGCCGGCGGAAGGTCTTTCCGGCAGATTTGTCAAGATAGACAGAGAAAAATACGGTGTGATTCCGGGGGTAACAGACAGAGACTATTACACCAACAGTTTCCATGTACCTGTATATTATCACATCAACGCTTTTGACAAGATCAGGAAGGAAGCGCCATTCCATGAGCTGACCAACGGCGGTCATATTTCCTATATTGAACTTGACGGCGATCCGCTGAAAAACGTGGATGCCTTTGAAAAGGTCGTAAGATGTATGAAAGAAAACGGTATCGGTTACGGGTCCATTAACCATCCGGTGGATCGGGACCCTGTCTGCGGATATACCGGTATCATTGACAATGAGTGCCCTGCCTGCGGAAGAAGGGAAGGTGACGGTAATCCGGACTTTGAGCGTATCAGAAGAATTACGGGCTATCTGGTAGGCACTATGGATCACTGGAATGACGCCAAGACTTCTGAGGAGAGAGATCGTGTAAAGCATGGTATCGGAGAGGGCTTTGAGAGAATTTAACCGAAAGGTTCCGAATAAAAGACAATGAAAGATAAATCTGAGTTTATCCGTCTTGCGGGTATTGTGAGAGAATCCATTGTAGACGGCCCCGGTATACGGCTGGTTGTATTCTGTCAGGGCTGCCCACATGGCTGCAGAGAATGTCACAATGCCGTGACCCACGATTTTGACGGAGGATATGACTGCAGTACTGACAGAATTCTGGAAGTTATAGATGAAAACCCGCTGCTGGACGGGGTCACATTCAGCGGCGGAGAACCTGCATGCCAGCCGTCAGGTTTTTTATCTCTGGCGCGCGGCATTAAGGCACGGGGCCTTGATATTATCATGTATTCCGGCTATACTTTTGAGGAACTCCTTGCCATGGCTGAAAACAGTCCGGATTTGGCTCTGCTTCTGCAGTATGTGGATACTCTGGTTGACGGAAGATATGAAGCGGAGAAAAGGGATTTGACTCTGGCCTTTCGAGGCAGTTCAAATCAGAGAGTCATCGATGTAAAGGCGTCTCTCAGAGAGAGACAGGCAGTGGAATCGGAAAAATTCTGATATAATTGTGAAAAAATACTTGTAAAGCCTATCATGTTTGTGATATAATATCGCTTGTTCGATATGAACAGAATAAGTAAGAATCAATGCGAGATATGCTTAACATATTGTAAGGAGGTGCGGTAGATGTCAAGAAAATGCGAGATTTGCGGAAAAGGACAGGTGTCCGGCAATTCTGTTTCCCATTCCAACAGACACACTAGAAGAAAGTGGAATGCAAACATTCAGACTGTAAGAATCGATGATAACGGTACAGTAAGAAGAGCCAATGTATGCACAAGATGCATCAGATCAGGCAAGATCAACCGTGCTATCTAATTATGCTGTATAGAATCCCCGCTGGTTTCAGCGGGTTTTTCTTTTATCTGCCTTGTATTCTGTGATCATGTCTGCGGTCCTGCGGTTATTTTTTCAGAAGAGCTGCGCCGCATACGACAAGAACAGCTCCCAGAAGCAGAATCCATGCTTTCGGAGGCAGAAAGAAGGCGCAGACAGTGACGATTCCGAAGACAATCAGTACGAAGCCTATATCCTTCGCTTCTTTATAATTACAGATTGATTTTCTTTTTTTATTATAGTTATAATTGTTTCCCATAATACCACCCTTGTTATTCTATGAAGGAAATGTCCGTTTTGTGACAGAAAGCTTGAAGTTTTGGGAAAGGTCAATTAGAATAAAAGATGAGGTGAACGAGATGACATTATCAAAAGAGACAGAGCTCGGAACGATTTCGGTATCAGATACGCTCTTTGCGCAGATCATTGCCGAAAGTTTTGAACTTGAACCATGCATGGATCGGGTCTGGCCGGCAACCAGAAAAGGACGGCAGATTGGAAACGATCAGAAATTCTCCATCAGTGAACTGGCATCTCATATAGAGGTGGAGGCCAGCCTGGACGGAAACAGCGTGGATCTGGAGTATTCTGTGATTGTAAAATTCGGAACCAGTATCCGGGCGCTGACTGATGCCATGGCTGACTATATTGCGGAAGAAATTGAAAAAAAGTCGGGGAAAAAACCGTGTCAGATTACGATTCGTATCAGCGGTGTGAAATCCAGACAGACAGCAAGAAGAAGCCTGGAAGTGATAAAACGGTATGGAGCGAAATATGGAGCTGAAGGACAGAATTGACACGCTGAAAGGAGTGGGACCCAAGAAAGCGGAAGCCTTTGCAAAGGCAGGCATTAACACTCTGGAGGATCTTCTGAACTTTTTCCCGAGAAGGTATGAAGATCGGAGGAAGGAAACCCCCATAGGAGAACTGGAAACAGGAAAAGACTTTCTTGTCAGAGGAACCCTTCTGTCTAAGCGTTATTCGGCAAACCCGTATAAAAAAAACGCGCCTCTGACCCTTCTGGTATCTGACGGAACAGCAGCGATTGAGGTGGTTTTTTTTAATGGCCGCTATATTGCCGGACTCTTCAGTGTCAACCGGGAATACACTTTTTTCGGAAAAGTTACGGCTAATTTTGAAAGACTGCAGATGGTGCATCCCGAGTTTCACAAAGCGGGTGATCCGGCTGACATCAGAGGTGTGATTCCCGTTTATCCACAGATTTCCGGTATTTCTCAAAATGAAATCAGAAAGCTGCAGCTGCAGCTCAGGCAGCTTTATCCCGGTCTTGCCGAATGGCTTCCCGAAGAGATCGTCAGAGAGTACAGGCTGGCAGATCCGTCTTTTGCCATGGAACACATTCATTTTCCAAAAGACGGCAGCCAGATGCTGCAAAGCAAATTTCGACTGATTTTCGATGAACTTCTGACTCTTGAGACAGGACTTTTCTATATAAAAAATGAAACAGGAAAAGCAGAGGGAGGTATTGCCGTCGACGGCAGCACTGCTTCGGATTTTGTCAGAGACCTGCCTTTTGACCTGACTGAGGGGCAGAAGACAGTCTGGGAAGATATCAGAAGAGATCTGGCAAGTGAGAAACCAATGAGTCGTCTGATTCAGGGAGATGTGGGAAGCGGAAAAACTGTCATTGCGGAAATGACAATGTTTGCGGGAGTAAAATGCGGGTATCAGAGCGTGATGATGGCGCCCACAGAGCTTCTGGCAAAGCAGCATTTTGCATCTCTGAAGAAGGATTTTTCGGCTTACGGCGTGGAGATTGGACTTCTCTGCAGCTCCATGAAAACGTCGGAAAAGCGTCAGGTTCTGGAAAGACTGCAAACAGGAGAAATTCATATTCTGGTGGGCACACATGCTGTCATTCAGCCTGACGTAAAATTTAAAAATCTGGGCATTGTAATCACAGACGAACAGCATCGTTTCGGTGTAAATCAGAGAAGACTTTTATCGCAGAAAGGCAGAAATCCCAATGTGCTTGTTATGACAGCCACACCGATTCCAAGAACTCTTGCCGTGATTCTTTACGGCGATTTGGATATTTCTCAGATTCGGACTATGCCTTTGGGAAGAAAAGCAGTCAGAACCACCCTGTTTCACGGAGATGAGCGAGGGCGTGCCTACAATTTTGTAAAGAAGCAGCTTGCAGAAGGCAAGCAGGCATATGTGGTGGCACCTCTGATTGAAGAGTCAGACAAGGTGAATGCCCGATCCGCAGAGGAACTTTACAAAGAACTTCTGACCAAGCTGAAAGGTTTTCGGGTGGCACTGGTTCACGGAGCCATGAAACAGGAGGAAAAGGATGACGTTATGGGCGAATTTGCCGCAGGAACCATAGATGTACTGGTTTCCACAGTGGTGATTGAGGTAGGTATCAACGTGCCAAATGCCACGGTCATGGTCATTGAGAACAGCGAAAGATTCGGTCTTGCCCAGCTTCATCAGCTGAGAGGCAGAGTGGGCAGAGGAGCGGATCAGTCTTACTGTTTTCTGATTTGTGCCTCTGACAGCAGGGAGGCGGCGGAAAGAAATAAAATTCTGTGCGAGACCAGTGACGGATTTGAGATTGCAGAAGCAGATTTGAGACTGAGGGGGCCGGGAGATCTGTTCGGAACCAGACAGCACGGACTGCCCGAAATGCATATCAGTGATCTTGTCCGCCATGGGGACGTTCTGGAAAAGGCCAGAAATGCCGCGAAAAAAATAACAGAAAAAGATCCGAGACTTGAGGCGGAAGAATTAAGGCCTTTGAAACAGCGGGTTCAGAAGATGTTTGGAGAAGACATCCGACTGGAGCTTTAAAAAGAAAAACGCAGCCAAAAATTACAAGACATAGAAACCTTCTGACGGGTTAAATTAATAACGTAAACAGGAGGTGAAAGATATGAATTTACAACAGAAAACAAACAATGCAAGTGTAAAACCTGCATTAAACAACCTGAAAACTGAGGTTGCAAACGAACTGGGCCTGTCCAACTACGAGCAGGCTGATAAGGGTAACATGACTGCAAGACAGAACGGTTATGTAGGCGGCTATATGACCAAGAAGCTTGTAGAAATGGCTGAACAGCAGTTAGCCGGAAAATAACCTTTGAATACGTTGTAACTCACACAGGAAGAGGGACTGTCTCAAATGACTTGAGACAGTCCTTTTTCGTATAGCAGAGTTTATTTGTTTGCACTTATTTTTGAATCATGGTATAATTGAATAGTTTAAAAATAAGCTGCAGCAGATACTGTGGCGGAGAAACCGATGCGGGAGAAGATCATGGAACCTTTATATAAACAGAAAGTAGTATCCTGCAGTCAGATGAAAGAACTGGAAAAGGAGGCAGATACCGCAGGTCTTTCTTATTATCAAATGATGGAAAACGCAGGTTCGGAAGCTGTCAAAATTATTTTGCATCAGTGTGCCGGGCCGAAGAATGCAGTGATATTTTGCGGAAAAGGAAATAATGGGGGAGACGGGTTCGTAACTGCCAGAAAATTTCTGGAAAAAGATCTGGATACTACAGTCGTTCTGGTGGAAGGAGAACCGGTTACCGAGGATGCCCGCACCAATTACGGCATGTTAGATGATGAAATCAGGATTTTCAGTGCAGAAGACTTTTTATGCAGGATGGGGCAGGAACAGGCGGACATTCTGGTTGATGCCGTTTACGGCACGGGATTTCACGGCAGCCTGAGAAGTCCTGCTGACAGAATTATCGCTTACTTTAATGAGGCGAAAGGCTTTAAGGCAGCGCTGGATCTGCCCAGCGGACTTTCCGGAGATATGGAGAACGGTGAAAAAGCGGAGATGTGCGTAAAAGCAGATCTGACAGTGACTTTTCATGCGAAAAAGCCCGTTCACCTTTGTGAAGCGGCTCAAGATTTCCTGGGTATTGTAGTGACTGCCGACATCGGTATCGGACAAGCTTTAGAAAACGGAGAGAAACAGAAATGAGAATCATTACGGGAGAATATCGGGGACGAAAACTGGAATCTCCAATCGGCTACGACATTCGTCCCACCACAGATAAAGTAAAAGAAGCCATTTTTAACATTCTGATGAATGATACTTATGACGCAGTGGTGGCGGATCTCTTTGCAGGAACAGGAAATCTGGGGTTGGAGGCTCTATCAAGGGGAGCCAGACGGTGTTATTTCTGTGATAACTCCAGAGAGAGTCTGCGCCTTGTGAAAACGAATATAGAGAAATGCAGAGCACAGAATAAATCAGTGATTCTGGCGGGAGATTACAGAAAAGCCCTTTCCGGAATCAGAGAAAAAGTAGATATTTTTCTGTTAGACCCGCCATATAAGGATGGTCTTTATGAGGATTGCCTTGCTGAAATTGATGCTCTTGATTTACTGAGCAGTGATGGTGTTATCATTGCGGAACACGGTGTTCGTGATTTTGTCCCTGACAGAGCAGGCAGACTGGTGAAGGTCAGAGAAAAAAAATACGGCAAAATTATGGTAAGTATATACAGACACGCAGACTTTCCTGAGGAAGAAACAGATAAGGAAAACGACACAACAGATGCGGCACAAGGAGAATCCCTGATATGACCAGAAAAGCGCTTTACACAGGATCTTTTGATCCCATGACAAACGGACATTTAGACATTATTACCAGAGCATCCAAGATGTTTGACGAACTGGTTGTCGGTGTGATTGTAAATCCCAACAAGCACCCGCTGTTCAGCAAGGAGGAACGGGTGTCTATGATTGAGGAGGTTACCTCTCATCTTTCCAACGTGAGAGTGGACAGTTTTGAGGGGCTTCTGGCAGATTACGTAAATCGAAATCATTTTGATGCGGTGGTTCGAGGTCTCAGAGCTACTTCAGACTTCGAATATGAGATTTCTATGGCGCAGATGAATGCCTGCCTCTTTGACGAGGGAATTGAGTCCATCTTTCTGATGACCAGTCCCAAATATTCTTTTATCAGTTCCAGCATGATCAAAGAAGTGGTCTCGCTGAACGGATGTGTAGACGATCTTGTTCCGCAGATTATCCTGCAGAGAATAAAAGAAAAGTACATCAAATAACGGGAGGTTGTTATGACAGTATTAGAATTATTGGAAGAAATTGAGGATATCGTCGATACTGCCCCTGGTTTGCCGCTGACAGGTAAAATCATGGTAGATGCCAATGAGCTTCTGGAAATTGTCAGGGAAATCAGACTGAGTCTTCCTGACGATGTACAGCAGGCAAAATGGGTCAAAGATGAAAAAGAGAGAATTCTGAGCGAAGCCAAAGCCGAATATGAAAAGATTATTGTAGAAGCAAAAAAGCAGGCTGACTATCTGGTGGAAACTGACGATATTACACTTCGCGCACAGAAAATGGCTGAAGATATTCAGGAAAATGCGGAGGATTATGCACGTGTGCTGAAAATGCGTACATATGATTATGTGGATAAGATGCTTTACGATATGCAGACCAAGATGGAAGATCTGAATCTGAAGTATTTTGGAGAGATGTATGCAAATCTGGAAAAATCTTTTGAAGAAATTGGCGGCGTCCTGCAGGCAAACCGGGATGAAATCAAGGCGATGGCATACCGTACACAGAACGGAGAAGACGGCGTGGCTGTACGAACCACTGAGGACGAGGAATAAGATAACGATACCGATGTATCATAAAACCCATAGTAGAAGAATATCCTCTACTATGGGTTTTAAAATTTTTGAAAAGAACCGGATGGTTATCGGCGCTGCAATTGTCTGCTGTCTTATCATGGTCATATTTCCTGAAATCACTGCCACAGCATCAAAGGAGGCTATCAACCTGTGGCTTAATTCGGTAGTTCCCGTTTTGCTGCCGTTTTTTATCGCAGCAAACTTTCTGAAAAATACCGGTATTGTCAGCAGGATTTCTCCGACGATCTATCCATTTGCCATGGGAATGCTGTCAGGTTACCCGATGGGAGCGAGGATTGCCGGAGATTACTATCTTTCTGGATATCTGAGCAGGGAGCAGCTTTATCAGGTTCTCAGCTACAGTATGATAACAGGACCGGCATTTCTGATTGGAACTGTGGGGCATGAATTTCTGGGTTCTCATCAGCTGGGCATTGTACTGGCAGTCAGCCATTATGCAGGAGCACTGATAAACAGAGTTTTTTATGGAAAAGCAGGAGAAAAGACGAGAAGAAAAGAGAACCGGTTTAGAACAGGAGCAGTTCGCAGTCAGGGCTATTATGAAATTTTCACCGATGCGATTCTGGACAGTTTCCGATCAGTGGCAGTGATTCTTGCATATATCATCATTTTTATGATTGCTGTGGATTTAATCCAGTTTTCAGGACTTTTGAAGCTGGCCCCCACGGCAGAGGCTTCGGCACTGCTGAAAGGTATTCTGGAGATGACAGTAGGCTGTAACAGCCTGCGCATGTGTCAGTGCAGCGGACTGGTAAAGCTGACACTGGCAGCCTTCATCGTCACTTTCGGCGGGCTTTCTGTGATGGGACAATCGATGAGCATGCTCAGAGGATGCGGAGTATCCTTCAGAAGACTGCTTCTGATGAAACTGACACAGGCGCTTGTCAGCGCAATCATAGCTTTTTCTGTCGGCGCATTTGTGGTATAATTTACGAAGTAAATTACATGAATCATCGTATATCTCAGTATGGGAGAGAATTTATGAAGAGTTTAGGAATTATTGCAGAATTTAATCCTTTTCATCAGGGACATAAATATCTGATTGAAAGAGCCATGAAGGATACCTCTTCAGATGTCTGCGTTGCTGTAATGAGCGGTAATTTTGTACAGCGGGGAACACCCGCAGTCTTCGACAAATGGACAAGAGCACAGCTTGCAGTGAAGAACGGAGTCAATCTGGTGGTGGAACTGCCGACGGTTTTTGCGTGTAACAGTGCGGAATATTTCGCTGAAGGAGGCGTCGGTGTTCTGGAGGGATTCGGATGTATCGACACGCTGGCTTTCGGCAGTGAAAGCGGAGATTTGGGAAGACTGCAGAAAACTGCCGGTTTTCTGAAAGAAAAAGATGCGGAACTTCATCAGCGTATTGCTGAACTGACCAGACAGGGAATCTCTTATCCAAGAGCCAGACAGACCGCAGTTTTGGAAATAGACCCGGAATTTGACGAGGCTCTTCTGAAAGAACCCAACAACATCCTTGCCATCGAATATCTGAAAAAGATCAGGACATTGAAGCCGTATACCCTGAAACGTCGGGGGTACGGTTATCATCAGTCGGCTACCATGATCAGAGAGGAAATGCAGGAAGAAAACCCT
The DNA here is from genome assembly GCA_949289445.1 of uncultured Eubacteriales bacterium. Classification (GTDB taxonomy): domain Bacteria; phylum Bacillota; class Clostridia; order Peptostreptococcales; family Anaerovoracaceae; genus Senimuribacter. Next base: position 643 of record CASEOD010000040.1, on the reverse strand, counting down.
GAGAAGTTTCAGAGGCTGAACAGATCCTACTGGGAACTTGTGGGGGCAAAGATTCTGCAGACCGACAGTAAACAGCTGGAGCAGGTTTTTTCTGCCGGAGAAGGTCTTGGAAACAAGCTGAAAAATGAGATTCGTTATGTTTCTTCAACAGAGCAGCTGATTGAGAGAATTAAATCCAAGGCCTATACTTACAGTCGTATTTCAAGACTGCTGACTCACATTCTTCTGGGGATAGACGAGAATGTAGTGGTGGAAAGTGCAAGATATATCAGAATTCTGGCGCTGGATGACGTGGGGGCAAAGTTTCTCAAGGAAATGAAAAAGAAAGAGTGCATGAAGATCCCTGTACTGACGAATATTAACAAAGAACTGTCTGATTATCCACAGATTCGGACAACCTTGGAAAAAGATATTCTGGCATCGGATATGTATAATATCATCACAGGCAGCGACCTCTATGACTATTCGGACTACATTATGAAACCTTATATTGAAATATAAATTTGTAATGTGATAAGACATATGTTACAGAAATAAATAAAAAAAGAGAGATACTTTGATATAATGTTTTCGACCAAAAAACAACAACCAAAAGGAGCATCTCTCATGATTATTGTAACAGAAGAAATGAAATTTCGCCAGC
>CASEOD010000039.1 GCA_949289445.1 uncultured Eubacteriales bacterium | reverse complement strand
ACTGACCATTCCCATCCTTATCATTGAATGGATCCTCGGAAAATTCAACCCGCACGCACGGGATATAAGCTCTCTGCGCATCGTACAGTGGGGATTTAAAGTGATCCTCCGCATGTCCGGCGTCAAGGCAACTGTCATCGGAGAAGAAAATATCCCTGATGAGCCGGTCCTTTTCATCGGAAACCACCGCAGCTATTTTGACATCCTCCTGACTTACAGCAGATGCAAAAGGCTCACCGGATATATCGCAAAAAAAGAAATGGAACGATACCTGACATTGACCACCTGGATGAAACGTGTTTACTGCCTCTTCCTGGACAGAAAAAATCCAAAGGAAGGCCTGAAAACTATCCTCACGGCCATTGATTATATCAAGAGAGGTATATCCATCTGTATTTTCCCTGAGGGGACCCGCAACAGCGGTGATGAACTGAGCATGCTGCCTTTTAAAGACGGCGCATTCAAAATTGCGACAAAGACCGGCTGCGCGATCGTTCCGATCTCTATGAACAATACAGCCGAGATTTTTGAAAATCATATACCAAAAGTAAAAAAGACTCACGTAGTTATTGAATATGGAAAACCGATTTATCCTGAACAACTTGATAAAGATACAAAAAGACATATCGGGGACTATGTAGAAAATATCATCCGAGAGACCATACGCAAAAACGCAGAGCTCGTGTAGGGCTTGCCAAGGTCAAAATTTTGCAAAGAAGTCAGTCCGAAATGGCAGTACAAGAGCTTCTTTCTACATTATGCAGTTAAAAAGGGTGCTCCCTTCCTATAAATTTTAGATTTACAGGAAGGGAGCACCCTCTTTATTTTATTTCATTTTCGTTATAGATTTTTTTGTTTTCTCTTGACACAAATGGCTGCGCCCAGACCGCCTGCCACGCACAGCAGTGCCCAAGGCAGCGTATTCCCGGCATCCCCTGTCTGAGGAGTCGTCGGCCGTGATGGATCTGCAGCGGGTTTCTCTGTCTGAGGCGGAATCAGCTGTTCCGGCTCTTCCGGTTTCTCAAGCGGAGGGATTTCCACTGCGGCAAGCGCATAACCGCAGACAGTGCATTCCTGATGCTTGGAACCGGCCTGCTCATCGGTCGCTTCCTTATCTACGATCCATTCAAAAGTATGACTTTCCTCGTCTGCCTTTGCCTTGCAGACAGAGCACATATGCCAGTGACCGGTTTCATCTGACTCCCACTCAGCGCCGTAGGCGTGGGGGATTATTTCCACATCTTCCAAAACTTTTGTCTGTGTTACCGCCCAATCGCTTTCAAAGACAGCAGTATAGGTAGTCTCCCCCTTTTCAGTGCAGGTTGCAGGCTTTGTGACCTCACCAGACACTGCTGCCTGCTCGCTCTCCACATGGCTGCTGTCCTCTGTGCAGACTCTTTCTGCTGTACAGGTCTTCCCATCTGCCGACCATGTATACGTCGGAGCGCCCCAGTCATGCTGATGGCTTTCTTCAAAACTCCAAGAGCCTTTAGCATTCACAGTACTGCCGCTTACCGTTACGGTCCAGCCGGAGAAAGTCCAGATGCCTTCTTTCCCGTCCTTTTCGCCCTTTACCGTAGTCTCACTGGTAAATGTCTGATCAACCGCCGCCTTTGCCTCCTCCAGAGTTTTGTACTCTGTGTTATCGGACGGCAGTATTTGTCCGGACGGCGCATCAGTTCCCCAATCGTAGTGAATGGCATAAAAGATTTTCCCCTTGACAAATGTCTCAATGCGCGGCTCGATGATTTTGTATTCACCATCCGATACAGGCAGCGCATACCGCGTCTTTATCACGATCGAGTTAACCGCAGTGCTGACTGGGATGCTGCCAAGAGTAATTTTGTTTGCCGCCGCATCGTAGCTCACAGTAATATCAGGGTCATCATCAGATACTACAGTTGCATTTTCAAAAGAAATCGGGCTCCCGTCGACTCCGATGTAAGGATTATCAAGGACGATCTGACCATTTTCGGTCTCGATTGGACTGCTCTGACTGCCATAGGAATAACTCTCATGTGCCGGAAAATCCTCTGTGCCTTCCGCATGCCGGACGCTGCCGTTAGTCAGGGAAGTCAGTTCTGAAACAAAGGAAAAATCCGTAACACGATTGTCCCCCAGACCTAAAACGCTCAGTTGTGTCAGCCTGCCCAGATTGTCCATGTTCTCAATATCATTGCCGTGCAGACTTAAAACTTCTATATCCGCCGGCAGCTGATCGCAGAATTCTGTGCTGGTAAGCTCGTTCATATTCAGCACCAGCGTCTGCAGGTTCTGCAGTGTGGAAAACATCTCTGTATCTTCGTCAGTGATATTGCAAAACGTCATTTGCAGCGCGTTCAGGTTAGTCAGGGAGCGGATCGCACGTCTGTAACCTTCACGGTTTTCCTCCGTGATATCAACTTTTTCAATGTCTAACTCTTCCATTGCGTCGTATCCCTCTAACGGCGCAATGTCCGTGATAGCGGCACTGTCCCCAAAGTCAGCTTCCTTAAGCGTCGGGATTTCCGGACCACTCAGTGCTGAGATATCGCTCAGCGAAGAGCAGCTTGAACAAGACAACTCTTCCAGCTTCGGATAGTTTTTTCCTGTAATCCCCTGAAGGGAAGTCAACTCTGTACAGTCGTCCACATTCAGCAGTGTAAGCTCCGGTTTAGAACCAAGCTGTGAAAGATCTGTTAAGAACTCATTACTGTTTATGGTAAGGCGTCTCAGGTTTGTCAGCCCTTTAATTTTATCCACATTTTTAATATCTCCGGTCATATT
>CASEOD010000038.1 GCA_949289445.1 uncultured Eubacteriales bacterium | reverse complement strand
GCTACTACTATGCCCGCTGTTTCAGAGAGTTCAAGCGATATGCGGGCCGTCCCGAGATTCTGGAAGAAAAACCGGAGCAGATCGTCCGCGATCCCAATGTTCCGAAAAAGAATACAAAGTTTATTGTAAAATAAGAGGTGTTATCATGGACAGAAAAGAACTGGCAGTAAAACTGCATCATGAAAAATTCAACTGTGCTCAGGCCGTATCCTGCGCCTTCTGCAACGTTATGGGCTACGATCCCGCAACTGTATTCAAATTGGCCGAAGCCTTCGGCCGCGGCATGGGAGGCGAAAGAACCTGTGGCGCTGTTTCTGCCATGGCCATGGTCATCGGCATGAAAGAATCCGACGGAAATCTGGATGATCCGAAAACCAAGCAGCACTGTTACAGACTGATGAATCTGGCTACTGAAAAGTTTCTGAAAAAACATGGATCTGTCACCTGCAGTGAACTGAAACGTACTGACGGTGATCCCGTACAGCAGATCTGCGACGGCTATATCAGAGATGCCGCTGTCATACTGGATGAACTGCTGCTGGGCATTAAAGAAGAAGGCGAAGCATAAAATTCCTTTCCTGACAGAAAGAGCTGCAGATGTCAAGCCAATGACATCTGCAGCTCTTTCTTCATTTTATGCATGCTGTTTCAGGCTCACTGACTTGCAGCCGATCAGCAGAATCAGAGCAGTTTGTGCGCTGTGCTGCCAAGCAATACTACTTTTTTTCAAATTCAGCTTTAATTGCTTTGAGATACTTCGGCTCTCTCATCAGTTCAATGGCAGTCATCACAAACCCTTCAACATAGAGCAGACCTCTGTCCATGGCAGCCTCAGTACCTGCCAGTTCTGCAAATTCAGGGGTATGCGCCCCTTTCGGATCATCTCCACAGATGTTGAAATTGCTCTGAATAGAAGGACACACGTAGCTGACATCGCCAAGATCTGAAGAGCCTGTTGCAGTTTTGCCTGCCGACCGCTGAACCGTTACACCCAGAGCTTCCATCTGCCTTGTGTTCAAATCAGCCAATACCTGATTGCTGTTGGTATCTTTGAAATCCTCATCTGCTTTTTCATACTCTACCCTGCAACCGGTTCCCAATGCTGCTGCCTTAATACAATTTACCACTTTGTCTGTCAGCGTTTCAAGATAAGCCATTTTGTTAGCTCTTGCGCTATAAATGATTTCTGTATAATCAGGCACTACATTAGGAGCCGAACCCCCATTTACGATGATGCCGTGAAGTCTGGCATCTTCTCTGGTCTGCTGCCTCAGTGCATTGACCATATTGAAAAAACTGATTGCCGCATCCAGCGCATTGATTCCTTCTTCCGGTGCTGCCGCGGCATGGGCAGGCTTTCCGTAATATTGAATGCGGTAGGATTTCATCGCCATGGTATTCATATAATCCCTGTCTTCATCCATAGGGTGAGACATCATCACTACATCCATCTCATCAAAAATTCCCGCTTCCGACATAGCCACTTTTGCTCCCATTGTCTCCTCTGCCGGAGTGCCGATTACATATATTTCACCGCCATATTGATCTGCAGATTCCCTCATAGCAATGCCGGAGCCTACGCCCACCATGGCGATCAGATTGTGACCGCAGGCGTGACCGATTTCAGGAAGCGCATCGTACTCAGCCAGCATTGCAATCTTCGGCCCTGGTTTCTTTCCCCGGTACACAGCTTTATAGGCAGTTTCAAAACCGCACACTCCCACAGTCACATCAAATCCGTATTTTTTCAGCAGATTGGTCTGGGCTTCGCAGGCTTTGTATTCCTTCATTCCCAGTTCCGGATTATCGTGAATAAAACGTGCCAGTTCTTTCAGTTCAGGTGCCAGCTTTCTTACAGTTTCCGTTACTTTCTGATTTCTTTCCATGATGCTTCCTCCTCTTTTATTTATGTATCATATTTCTTCAGCTATTTCAGTTTCAAACTGACCAGCTTATAATTCAGAGCCTGCTTGGTTAGTCCCAGTTTCTTTGCTGCAGCTGTTTTCGTTCCGGCAGCTGCAATGGTCTTCAGAAGAAGCTGTTTTTCAAAAGCCTCTACCTGCTCCTGCCAGGATTCGCCTATATCGCTTTTTTCATCAATGCACAATCTATCTTCCCATGCTTCTTTCTCAGGCTCGATACATTCTGTCAGATACTCGGGTAAATCCGCAACTCCAATCAGGCCGCTCTGATGAAAAGCAAAAATACCTTCCAGCACATTTTTAAGCTCTCGCACATTTCCCGGCCAGCTATGGTGTTCAAACAGTGTCATGGCTTTATTGTCCAGCCCTTGTATTTTTTTGCCCTGACGAGTATTAAATCGGCTGATAAAATAATCTGTCAGATACGCAACATCACCTTGTCGTTCCTTCAGGGTGGGAAGTCTTAAAGAAATCACGTTAAGACGATAAAAAAGATCACTGCGCAGACGACCCTCAGAAATGGCAGTAAAAGGATTCTCGTTGATCGCCGCCACAATTCTCACATCCACATGAAGATTCTTGTGTCCTCCAAGATGACGAACCGATTTTTCTTCAATTGCTCGCAAAAGTTTTGACTGCAGATACAAATCCATCGAATTAATTTCATCAAGGAACAAAGTTCCGCCATCAGCCAGTTCAAAAAGTCCTTTACTTGTCACTGCTCCTGTATAGCTTCCCTTTTCTGTCCCAAATAATATTCCCTCCAACAGGTTAGCTGGAATTGCTGAGCAGTTCTGAGAAATAAAAGGCTTTCCTGCTCTAATTCCTTCATAATGGATGGACTGGGCAACCAGTTCCTTTCCGGTTCCCGTCTGACCTTCAATTAGAACAGCAGAATCAAGATCAGCAACTTTGAGAATTTTTTCTTTAATTTTTGCCATTCCCCGATCCTGTGTCACAATATCATCCAGGCCATAATGACGTGAACCCTCACTGCGAAAGCTTTCTCGGTTTCGTACCTGTATAAATTCCTTTGCATAATCTGTGCCAAAGAATTTCAATGCAACAGCTGCCCCGATCAGTTCTCCATTTTCAAAGAGAGGATATACGCTACTGTAGCCTTTCACCAAATCCCCTTTATATGTAATACAATTCTCTTCAAAAGAAGCAATGGGTTTTCCAGTCTTCAGCACACTATAAATCTCGCTGTTTTCTTCATTAGAAGACGGGAATACCTCGAAAAAGTGCTTTCCGATAATCTCGTCTGCTGTAAAACTGTAGGTATCCGGACTAAAAATTTCGCAATATCTTATGATGCCGTTTTTATCAATTACAGAAATTTCGTCAAAAAAATTTTCTATACGAAAGATGGATCTGGCCAGTTCCTGATACATAGTTTCCTCCTGTTCATCCCTTAAGAGTAAAGAATTTTGATACCATTATATCAATTTTTTTTACTATTTTAAACCTTTGATTGGCAGAACATTGGAAAAAGCCCTAAAACCTCATTGATTTTACTCTGGCATACTTCTTGCGTTCGTATTTGCCAAGTAAAACAATGAAAGAGGTGCAATATTATGGGATGGTTAGCACATTATCCTAGAGAGTATTATCAAAAATACGAAAAAATAGAGGTAAAACACGACTGTAATTGGTATCAGGTTTATCGCCTGCCTCACCGGGTATATGCCATCTGTGAGCCACAGCATTTTCAGGAAGTAAATCTGTTTCTCATTGCAGGCAGCAAACAGGCCCTTCTCTTTGACACCGGCGAAGGTTTCTGTCCGCTGAAGCCTCTGATACAAGAGCTGTATGACGGAGAAATAATCGCAGTAAACAGTCATTTTCACTTCGATCATATCGGTTCAAATTATGAATTTCAGCCGGTTCATATCTTTGGAAACCAGTTTGCTCAGGATGTGGCAGAAAATGGACTCCCAAAGGAAGCGCTCGGCGCTCAGCTTGATCCACAGATGTTTCAGTTCGGTTATCCGAGAGGGTTTAATCCTGACGAATTTTATATTCCTTCCTATTGTACAGAAACTGTTTCAGACGGCCAAAGCTTTGATCTGGGTGACAGAATGCTCGAGGTCATTCACACTCCGGGTCACAGCGAAGACTCTGTCATGCTCTATGATGAAAAAAACAGAATTCTTTTTACTGGGGATACCTTTTATCTGGGGGCGTTGTATGCCCACTTTGACTGTCCGGAGTTTGGCAAAGGCAGCCTGAAGCAGTACCTGGAAACATTGAAGCGACTGTGCGGGCGTATTCCCGAAAATGTAAAACTGTACTGTTCCCACAATGAATTTATCGCGCCTCGCAGTAAGCTGCAGGAAGCGGCTGATGCAATGAAAACAATTCTGGAGGGGCATGGCTGTTCTTCCGATCAGGTTGCCTTAGGTCATACTTATCTGGAAGGGGGAAAACCTATTGCGGAATATCCTTGTGACGGATTCTCCATTGTCTATCGGACAGATCGACTGTAACATTTCTAAAAGTACAAAATAAAACGTTGATTTTCATTAACAGTTTTATTGTGTCTGCTTCAATCGGACAGTTGTAAACGTATTTACACGTAATTTATAAAAGTCCGATTGCTGCTATAAATAAAGTGCCTTAAAGGAGGCAGAAATTTTTTAAGAAAGAGAGGTAAATTTATGAGTAAAGGTCCAAAAGTGGGCGAAGAGAAAAAGTCTCGTGTCCCTCATATCTTCGTGCTTTTATTTGGTATTATTGTTATCTGCGCGATTTTAACCTGGATCATCCCCGCCGGTCAGTTCGACCGTGTGGAAAATGCGGACGGCACAATGGTTGCCGTTGCAGGCACCTGGCATGAAGTAGAAGCTTCCCCTGTAGGCGTATTTGCCACTTTCAAAGCAGTTTATGACGGCATGATCGATGCTTCAGGAATCATCTTCCTGGTGTTCATCTGCTTTGCATCTACCAGCTTTGTCACTAAGAGCGGTGCTTTTGACGGCCTGGTGGTTCTTTTAATGAAGGTCTTCAAGGGCAACAGCAGTATC
>CASEOD010000037.1 GCA_949289445.1 uncultured Eubacteriales bacterium | reverse complement strand
ATCTATGGAAATTAAAAATCATGGACTGTCTGAAGTTTTTGAACTTGCATTAAAGCGTGATCCACATAAAAAAGAATTTCACCAGGCATTGAAAGAACTGCTGATTTCGCTTGAACCGGTCAGTCAGAAACAGCCGGAACTGTGCAGCAAAAGCATTCTTGAGAGACTGATAGAGCCTGAAAGACTACTGCAGTTTCGAGTTGCCTGGAGAGACAGAAACGGAGAAACACAGGTGAACCGAGGTTACCGTGTACAGTTCAATTCAGCCATTGGTCCGTATAAGGGAGGCCTTCGCTTTCATCCATCCGTGAATTCCTCCGTCATCAAGTTTCTCGGATTTGAGCAGACCTTCAAAAACAGTCTGACAGGGCTTCCTCTGGGAGGTGGCAAGGGTGGCGCGGATTTTGATCCTCACGGAAAGAATGATGAGGAAATCATGTCGTTCTGCCAGAGCTTCATGAGTGAACTGTTCAGGCATATCGGTGCAAGTACTGATGTACCGGCGGGAGACATCGGCGTCGGAAATCGAGAAATCGGATATCTTTACGGGCAGTACTGTCATCTGATGAATCTGTCGGAAGGCGCCATGACAGGAAAAGGCAGTTTTGCCGGAGGCTCTCTGCTGCGAACTGAAGCGACGGGATACGGATTGTGCTATTTTGCTGAAGAAATGTTGTCTGCACTTGGCGGCACGTCTCTTGCAGGTAAAATGACAGTTGTTTCCGGTTCCGGAAATGTCGCTACCTATGCCATTGAGAAAGCACAGGAACTGGGCGCTTCTGTCATTGCCGCATCCGACTCTCAGGGCTATATCGTGGATGAAGAGGGAATTGATCTTCCTCTTCTCAAAGAAATCAAGGAAAAGGAAAGACTGAGAATCAGTGTATATGCGGAGAGAAAGCCATCGGCTTCATATTTTGAAGGCAGTGAAGGAATCTGGAGCATACCATGTGATGTAGCCATGCCGTGTGCTACACAGAATGAGATTTCAGAGGAATCCGCGCTGAAACTGACAAGAAACGGTGTAATGGCGCTTCTGGAAGGTTCTAACATGTCCTGTACCCATGAAGCCGTAGAAATTCTTTTTGGGGAAAATGTTCTCTTTGCTCCCGCGAAGGCAGCAAACGCGGGCGGGGTAGCGGTCAGCGGTCTTGAAATGGCGCAGAATGCTGGGCACGCCTCGTGGAGTTACGAGAAGGTAAATCAAATGCTGCAGAACATTATGGGATCGATCTTCCGGAAATGTCTTGATGCGTCTGAAACATACGGGTCATACGGGAATCTGCTTATGGGGGCAAATATCGCAGGATTTCTAAAAGTCGCCAGAGCAATGAAATGGAAAGGTGTTGTATAAGCCTTCTGTTTGAAAAACTTTTCTACAATACGGACAGGATGTCTGAACGAAGTGGGCATCCTGTCTTTTCTTTTTTGATAATTTAGCGTATCTTAGAAAGAATATCTTTGTAAACGATTTGAGAAATCAGTCAGAACTAAAACTAAAGTGCTGTTTCTTTCTTTTTTATTTTTCATTGCCAAAGGCCTTAAGCCGAACTTGTTTACGGAAGGAAACTGTGGTAAACTAATTATGTATGTTTACGCCAATTTTGGAGGATATGAAAATGAGAATTTTACTGGACGGTATGGGCGGAGATCATGCGCCTGATGAAATTGTGGCAGGAGCAGTGGCCGCGGCAAAGGAAATTGACGAAGAAATCCTGATTATCGGAGACAGGCAGGCTATTGAGACTGCTTTGAATAAAGCAGATTATGCCGGAACCGGAATTCAGATTATAGAAGCTTCAGAGGTGATTACCAATGATGAGGCACCTGTGAAGGCCGTGAGAACTAAAAAGGATTCCTCAATTGTCAAGGGACTCAATATGGTTAAAAATAAGGAGGCTGATGTATTTCTGTCTGCCGGAAGCACAGGTGCGCTTCTTGCGGGAGGACTCTTTATTTTAGGCAGGATACAGGGAATTGACAGACCCACCCTTGCTACGGTTTATCCAGTCATCGGCATGGAGCCGTCTCTGCTTGTGGACACAGGCGCAAATGCAGAGTGCAAGCCTAACAATCTTCTGGAGTTTGCCATGATGGGCAGTATTTATATGGAAAAAGTCATCGGCCGAGAGAATCCAACGGTTGGACTTGTCAATAACGGCACAGAAGAAGGAAAAGGTACCACACTGACAAAAGCGGCTTACGAACTTTTATCCAAAAGCCATCTGAACTTTATTGGAAGTATTGAGGCAAGGAGTCTGCAGGACGGGGTTTGTGACATTATTGTTACGGATGGGTTTACGGGAAATGCCATTATCAAGCTGACTGAAGGCCTCGGTCTGATGGTACTTCGGGAGATGAAGAGACGGTTTATGAGCAGCACAAAGGCAAAACTGGGGGCTTTACTTCTGAAAGAGCAGCTTTTAGGCATTAAAAAAGAGTTCAATTATGCTGAATACGGTGGTGCGCCGCTTCTGGGGGTAAAAGGTGCCATGCTGAAAATGCACGGTTCTTCCGACGCACTGGCGGTTAAGCAGACGATTATCAAGGCAATTCCT
>CASEOD010000036.1 GCA_949289445.1 uncultured Eubacteriales bacterium | reverse complement strand
GTTTTTTACCAGCATCAGAGGCCCTGCAACTTCTGATATGGTCTTATACTCTTTAATCATCGTCTTCAGCCCCCTTACTGATCAGTTCTGCGATTTCCTTCTTCATTTCCGCCATGGCTTCTTCATATGCTTCATCTACTTTATCTTCTTCCACATACTTGAATCGGCCGATCGTCTCTCTCACCGGCAGACCTGCCAGCTGATTAAACGGCGCTCCCTTTCCGATAGCTTCTTTGGACTGATGATAATAGTCCAGAATCAGCTTCAGCATTTTATACTGCTTGTTCATGGACGCATAGGTATCCACATCGTGGAAAGCGTTCTGATGCAGATAGTCTTCACGAATGGACTTGGAGGCCTCCAGCTTGATTCTGTCCTCAAAGGACAGGGCATCCACGCCGACCAGCTGTACAATTTCATCCAGTTCAGCCTCTTCCTGAAGCAGAATCAGAGCTTCCTGACGGAGCTGCGGAAATTCTTTGTTTACATTTTCTTCGTACCATTTTGTCAGACGGTCAACGTATAAAGAATAGCTCTGCAGCCAGTTGATTGCCGGGAAATGTCTCTTGTAGGCAAGAGAGGAATCCAGGCACCAGAATACCTTTACGATACGAAGGGTTGCCTGTGATACCGGCTCTGAAATATCTCCGCCCGGAGGAGATACAGCGCCGATTGCCGAAAGAGCGCCCAGCCTTCCCTCTTTTCCGAGAGAGATAACACGGCCGGCTCTTTCATAAAACTGTGCCAGACGAGAACCCAGGTAAGCAGGGTATCCTTCTTCACCCGGCATTTCTTCCAGACGGCCGGACATTTCACGCAGAGCCTCGGCCCATCTTTACGTGGAGTCAGCCATAAGGGCAACGGAGTAACCCATATCTCTGAAATACTCCGCAATGGTGATTCCTGTATAGATGGATGCTTCTCTTGCTGCTACCGGCATATCGGAAGTATTTGCGATGAGCACGGTTCTCTTCATCAGCGATTCTCCCGAACGAGGGTCTTTCAGTTCAGGGAATTCCATCAGTACATCTGTCATCTCATTGCCGCGTTCGCCGCAGCCGATGTATACCACAATATCTGCATCCGCCCACTTGGCCAGCTGATGCTGTACCACAGTTTTTCCGGAGCCGAACGGTCCCGGAACTGCCGCAACACCACCCTTTGCAATCGGGAACATGGTGTCGATAACTCTCTGTCCCGTGATCAGCGGCATTTCAGGCACCAGCTTTTCTTTATAAGGTCTGCCTGTTCTGACAGGCCATTTCTGCATCATGGTCAGTTCGGCAACGGTTCCGTCTTCCTTCTTGATGGTGCACACCACATCTTCAACGGTAAACTCGCCTCCACGAACGGATTCCACAGTTCCGCTGATTCCGTAAGGCACCATAATTTTATGCTCCACAATGACAGTTTCCTGCACTGTACCGATAATATCTCCGGCTTCCACCCGGTCTCCGGTTTTGCACACGGGAACAAATTCCCATTTCTTTTCTCTGTCCAGAGACGGTACACTGATACCTCTTGTAATATTCGGGCCTGCCTTCTCACGCATAGCTTCCAGCGGCCGCTGAATGCCGTCATACATGGTTTCAATGAGGCCCGGCCCCAGTTCTACCGAAAGCTGTGCGCCTGTTGAAACAACCGGAGCTCCCGGTCCGATTCCCGCCGTCTCTTCGTATACCTGAATGGAGGCCATGTCACCCCTCATCTCTATGATCTCGCCAATCAGTCCCAGGTCACCTACACGCACCACGTCGAACATATCGGCGTCTTCCATGCCGGAAGCTACGACCAGCGGACCTGAAACCTTAACGATTTTTCCCTGACTCATCTATTTTTCACCTCCAAATAGTATATCTGCTCCGACAGCGCGCTCAACAGCCTTGCTCACGCTGCGCATTCCTGCTCCCGTGGCGCCTTCTTTGCCCGGGATGGGAATAATAGCAGGAAGTCTTGCATCTTTATATTTATCGATGTCCTTCGCCATATCGGCTGCCAGAACCTCTGTGATGTAAATGATCGCATAGTCGTCTTTAGCCAGCTGGTGAAGGATTTTCTTTGCTTCTTCACTTTGGCTGCAGGGAAACACATCCAGTCCCACGGCCTTAAAGCCCAGAACCGAGTCCTTGCCGCCAATTACACCTATCTTATACATATGGCTCCCTCAATTTCTCACTGATTTGTTCCGGCGTAGAACCGATGAGAATGCCCGTCAGGATGATACGCAGATTGTCGATTTCAACCTCTTTCGCATACCAGTAACCTGCAATCGGTACAATTCCAAAAGTTTCGTACTTGGCCCTCTTGTTAAACTCCATCATACGGTCGTCGCAGAGTTTTTCCAGAAGGGTGAAATCACCGGTTTCCTCCAGACTTCTGCCGCCTTCCGAAAGTACCTCCCGGAGACCGTAAGGCGCCAGCTTATCAGCAATCTGACTGTAACTCTCCTCGTAACAGGATATGAAAAACTGCTGGCTGACATTGCCGCCCTCCAGAAAAACCTTTTGGAAAAATGACCACGGTTTTTTCATCTGACGCAGACGGACAAAGGTCTTCAGGTTATGAAGGTCGATCTGCAGTTTAACGATACCGATGAGAAAATCTTCTCCGGTAGCCTCCGCATCAAGGAGCATCTGCCTGTAGCAGGCTTTGTCCATAATAATGTCGATTTCCTGAGGATCTCCGCCTCTGCCGAACAGGTCCACCGCTTCAACGATAGCCTCTTTCATAATTGTCGGCATGAAAGTGTAGTTTCTGTCTCTCACCATGGAAACGATCTTTTTCCAGTCCGTATCACTGGTAGACACCAGCAGATCCTCCGACGGTGTAATCCCGAGAAACTCAGCCTTCAGACATACCTTCACATTGTGGTAGTCAAAAGGAAGCAGGCACAGGGCCAGTTCTTTTCTCTCGGGCAGAGTATCGTAAATCAGGTCAAAGAGCTTGTTCTGTTCCCTCCTGATGAACCACTCCACATCGTCGTCATAGAGCTCCTTGGCTTCACCGTAACCGAACTCCTGCAGCATGGCCTCAGCCGTCTTCAGATCTTTGCAGGAGGCCAGCCTCATCATATCCTGCCGGTTCATCAGATTCTTTACGAAGCTTCCGATATACGCATCAGCAAAGGTGTATTCATCTTGTTTTCGCTTTGCCATAGAATCTATCTCCTTACTGGAACAACCGGGAGGCAACTTCACTCATCAGGTTCTCTTTTGCTTCCTCTACCAAAGCTTCGATTGTTCCGTTAATATACACTGAACCTTTTTTCAGCAGGAATCCGCCGCGAATGTTTCTGGTTTCTTCGGAAAGGGTGAATCTGCTGTCTGCAAGATGCTCCGACAGATAGGTGATAAGCGCCTCTCCGACAGCTTTCCTGTCCTTCGGGCTTAAGATCAGTTCTCCTTCTGTCTCGCCGGTTTTTTCAACAAGTCCGGAAAGAAACTCGATATACGCCTGTTCTTCCATGGAACAGAGCTTATCTATCGCTTTCTCAAAGGACTCCGCAATCAGTTTCTGCTTAGCTTCCAGAATCAGTTTGCGCCCGTCTATATCGGCTACCGCCTTTCTCCTTGCGATCAGTTTTTCTTTCTCCTCAAGGCCCCGCTTTTCCGCATTTTCCAGAATGGAAGCAGCCTTTTTCTCCGCCTCGGCGATAATTTCTCCGCACAGACCTTTCGCCTCATCCAAAGTAACCTTTGCAGTGTCTTCCGCATCGCTGATTATCTTTGATGTAATCTTTTCTATGCTCATTTTGTCACGTCCTTATCCTTAAATTCCGAGGTTGAACAGCATCAGAATGGAAATCAGCAGGGCGAAGATAGCGTAGGTTTCCACCATTGCCGCATAAATGATACCCTTTGCCATCTGATCGGATCTCTTGCCCAGCAGCATGATACCGGCAGCAGCAGCTTTACCCTGCGCAATACCGGACCAGATACCTACTGCGCCGATTGGAATACCGGAAGCCAGAATGTACAGACCCTGGGATAATGTCAAATCCATCATGCCGCCGCCCAGAAGACCGATTCTGATAAAGATCAGAAAGGCCATCAGAAGTCCGTAAATACCCTGTGTTCCCGGAATAGCCTGTAAAATCAATGTCTTACCGAATTTTTTCGGGTCTTCGGCCAGAACTCCTGCTGCAGCCTGACCTGCAATGCCAACACCTATTGCGCTTCCGATACCTGCCAAAGCAGCAATTGCCGCACCTATCAGTGCAAATACGTTACCAGTAATCATTTTCTACCTCCATCTGTGTCGCTTGTAATGCGAATGTATTTTGTATTTTTACGCAGCGGATCAAATTCATCGCCGCCGTCTTCATAGAACTTTC
>CASEOD010000035.1 GCA_949289445.1 uncultured Eubacteriales bacterium | reverse complement strand
GATGTTTTTATCATTTATCAATGCGGGAATCCCTCCATGAAGATATTTTTTGCGCCAACTGTAAATACTGGCTCTGGTGTAGCCAATAGCTTCTGATACTGATTTTATACTTTCCCCAAGCTCAAAGCAACGATGAATTGCCTCCATTTTTACTTCAACAGGCGGATTCCGTGGATGTTCTGCCGTATTCATCAGTTTCAAGGGCTTTCGTTCCGACTTGACGGTTCCTTCATTGGCTATCCATGTGTAAAGTGCCCGTCTGGTCGGATAACCAAGGACTCGAATGGTGGTGGTTACCGATCCGCACTGATGAAATACTTTTAAGGCAACATCAATTTTATCCTGCGAATACATTTTAATTCAGCTCCTTTCGGAGCCCTTAGGGGGTCCAACTTTTTGTCCGCACCCCCATGACGAAAAGAGAAAGGTGTGCAGTCTATGTTTATTGATATGAAAGCCAGATGTTTTATGGAGGCAGCGGAATGTCTCAGCTTTACCAGAGCTGCTGAACGTCTTTATATTACACAGCCGGCACTGTCTAAGAATATTGCGGCTTTAGAACAGGAATGCGGAATGAAACTGTTTTATCGCGATCACAGAAAGAATCAGGTGGCGCTGACCCCTGCGGGGAGTGTAATATTCTGTGAATTCCGGAAAATGAACGAAATTATGAAAGGTGTTCTGGATAAGGCCAAGAGAGCTGAGTCCGGAGAAGAAGGGCATCTTACCGTTGCCCTGCCTCTGGGGCAGATTATCAATGAGACTACCGCTGATTTACTGCATTATATCAGTGAGAATTTTCCGAGAATTGAAATAAAGCAGATTCAGGGAGATTCTCGTCAGCTCCTGATTTGGCTGGAAGAGGGAAGCTGCGATATGATTGTAACCTTTGAGGATGATGTGAAGAATATGACAGACATCATATTTGAAGAGGTTGAGGAAGTAAATCTGGGGTTTGCTGTTCCGATTTATTTCGCCGCAGCAAAGAAACGATCTGTAAAGCTTTCAGATATTGCGGAAGAAAAGTTTATTCTTCCGGATGAAGAAGTGCAGGATTCAGTAACAAGCAGGTTCAGACATCTTTGCCGTGACATGGGCTTAAAACCTGAAACAGTGGTTTCACCGGATCTGAATCAGATGAATATGATGGCAGAGATGGGAAGCGGCATTCTGGTTACCAGAGAAGACAGCATCGTGACCAGAAGCCCCAATCTGAAGTTTTTTAAAAGCAGGGAACTGGGCAGAATTAAACTGGTGGCGGCATGGAGAAAGGATAATCTGAATCCTATCATCACATTCTATCACCGGATGTATGAGAATCTGTATCTGGAGCGTAAACAGACAAAACAGGAGGACAACTGCATCAGAATAAATCGTTAGGATATAACCACAGGTTATGTCCTTATTATTTTTTTGAATTTTACGCTGACTGAAAAATCTGTTATCTTTTAGACAAGAGAAATGCTTTGCGGCAGCACCAGGCAATGCGCAGAGTGGATGTCGAAGAAAAGAGGAGAAAAAATGAAAATTTTAGGAATTTCAGGCGGAAGTAAAAACGGAAATAATGATGCAGTCTGTAAGGAAGCGCTGATGGGTGCAATGGAAGTGGGAGCTGATATTGAGTTTATCAATCTAAACGAACTGCATATCGAACACTGTACAGGATGTACAGCTTGTGTCATGAGTCTGATGAGCGGAAAAGGAGGCGTCTGTCCTCTGAAAGATGACTTTGAATGGCTCAGAGACAAGATGATGGATGCAGACGGAATTGTATGGGCTGTTCCAATCTTTGAGAAAGGGGCTTCCGGGCTGTTCAGAACCATCATGGATCGCATGGGTCCCAGAAATGATAAGGGTATGATGATCATCGGAAGCAGGATTGCTGAAGAAACAGGCGGGAAAGCTCCCGATCAGAGAATGCTGAAAGATAAGGTCGTTGCATACATCGGGGTTGGGGGTTCGGACTGGTCTACAAGAATTCAGTGTGACTTTTTTAATCAGGCATTGACTCCGGCATGGAAAGTTATCGACACAGAAGTATTTTCATGGTCCAAGTGCATTATCATGGAAGAGGAAAAGATCCGGAGAAGTCATCAGATCGGAACAGAGCTTGCGGAAGCGGCTAAAGATATGGAACATGCCCGGTGGCTCGGAGATCCGGGTATCTGTCCTCACTGCCACTGCAGGAACTTCTACCTGAACGATGATGCAGCCAGGGCCGTATGCTGCGCCTGTGGTCTGGAGGGAGAAATCAGAGTAAAAGATGGAAAGGTATCTTTCTGCTTTGATCCCGACACAGAGCATCATGCTCATGACACGCTTTCAGGCAAGTTTATTCATTGTGATGATATTAAGGAAAATGAAGGTAAGCTGATGGAATGGAAAAAGACAGACGAATTTAAAAGGAAAAAGCAGAATTATATGGATTTCATCTCATCGTCGAGACCTGAAAAATAAACATCGCAAAATCGTATCTTAAGAACCGGGAGAAAGAAAATGACAAAGAATATGCTGGGTTTTGAACCCATGAGAAGTTTAATTTATGTAGACGTGGCTAAGGAAGATTACAGGATAAAACTGGAAAACTGGTTATATAAATATCACATTCCTGACAGTATCTCTCAGTTTGGTCCTTATGTATCAAAATACGCATTTTATCAGGCTCTGCCTGTACCCGAAGGCGGAGAACGATACGGTGCAGTCAGGATGCAGCTGACTGAGCACTATTGGCTGGCAAACCCAAATAATATTGCCGCCTTTGATCATCATAAGGCACTGACAGAATATTTTCCTCCGGAAGTTCTCAAATGGCAGGGAAATCTGCCGGACGAAGAATTCGAATGTAAAAATGTAGAAGGGGATGAAGCCAGAGCCGTAAAAGGAGATGCATCACAGGGGACTGTGCCGTTTATCTTTGCATTTGTGCCCTTCTGGTGGGAAGAGGACTATAAAGGCGCCGGCAGAACGGCAGAAGACGGCCCCAATTACAGATGGCAGATTGTAGTGAAATATCCCGAAGGGGCCAAGGAAACCGGAGATAAATGGATGAGAGAGGAATTTCTGCCGGCTTTTGCGGATTGTGAGGAAACAACGAGAATCCTTTCCAGCAAAGTGATAAAAGAAGCCAACGGCTGCGAATTTGACAGAGTGGCAGAGTTGTGGTTTGAAAGTCCATCTGCCTGGAAAAGTGCAGTTGAAAAGACTTCAGCCAGAGTCAGAAGACCTGCCTGGCATGAGACAGAGGATTTTCCTTATCTGACGAGATCCTACGGGATAACAAGTATTTTCCTGTCAGATATCGCAAGATCGGACAATATGACACAGTATCAGGGATATATCACAATGAGATAAAACTGAAGCTGAGAATTGTCTGTGCCGACGCCGGACATTTTCAGCTGAGAGAAAGAAGAGAGGAGAACGCCTATGTCAGAAAAATTCTATGCCAAAGGACCCGGTAACGAGGGATATATTAAAAATCTGGAAGTACAGTCTTTCTGTAATCTGGACGGCGAGTGCGGCATGTTTCAGATGGCGCTTTACAAGACTGAAGAGGGGAAATACTATCTTTACGGGGCTTGCTTCGGCGGAACAAAAAACGGAGTAATGATCAGTGACGTGACGGACCCGAAACAGCCAAGATTCATCAAACATTTTCAGCTGGTCGATCCTAAAGAATATCCGACCACCACGACGCCAAAGCTGCAGATTGCAGATGATCTGATGATTTGCGCCATGAGCGCAGGTTCAGGCCCCGATGCACTGGTAGATCAGGCAGAACTGAAAGACATGAAATGTCAGGTGGGTATCAGGATCTACAGTCTGAAAAACGATCCGGAGAACCCGGAATTTCTGGGATACTGGGACTGTGGTGTTCCTCATTCCATCGGAGTACACAGGTTTATGTACAATGGAGGAAGATATGTGCATCTGTCTGCGGAATCCGAACGATTTGAGGGGATGATCTATAGGATTATCGATATTGCTGACCCGAAAAATCCCGTAGAGGTGGGAAACTGGTGGTCACCGGAACAGTTTGTGGACGGATATCCGGGAAGAACGGTGGATCATACGGCGCCCCATGTTCCGGCATTTATGGATAAAGGATGGATGCATGGTCCTCCTTTTGTCAGAGGAGACAAAGCTTATCTGGGCTATTGCGGCGACGGCCTTTATATTCTGGATGTAGCCGATATGACCAGACCGAAATGTATCGGTAATCTGCGCTTTATGCCTGCTTTTTCCAGTGAACTTGCGGGAGCGAGAACGCATACTGCACTGCCTCTTCCGGGAAGAGAGCTGGTGGTGGTAACCAACGAGGGAGAGCGGTTTCAGTTCTTCCCGGGGGATAAGCCACTGCCTCCTCAGGCTATGAATAATATTCATATGGTGGATGTCAGCGATCCCGCCAATCCGGTTTTAATTGCGGAATTTCCATATCCGGAAGTTCCGGAAAATTTCCCTTATCCAAATTTCAATGTAATGCAGCGCGTCAATGCCGGACCTTTCGGACCGCATAATCTCCATGAACCTATGGATGGGAAACCATGGCTGGAACAGAGAGGTGACAGAGTATACTGCTGTTACTTTCATGCGGGACTGAGAGTCTACGATGTAAGTGATCCTTACTATATCAGAGAGATTGCGTATTTCATTCCGCCAGATCCGGTCAAGAAACCGGAGGAGTCTTATTTTCCGGGATTTCCGGGGCCCAGAAATGCAACGACAGAGGACTGTATCGTAGATGATCGGGGAAATATTATCATTGATGCACTGGATGACGGATTTTATATTCTGAAGATGAAGGAAGAGTAAAAAAAGTTCTTGTACTGCGAGCATGGGTGATATGTACCCCCTTTACTGGACGAACCAGTAGAGGGGGATTTTTATGCGTTACAATTATGAATTTAAGAAAAAATGTGTTGAACTCTATCGAAAAGGGATTTGGCCAGAAACGCCTGTGTGTATAAATCAAAAAAGAT
>CASEOD010000034.1 GCA_949289445.1 uncultured Eubacteriales bacterium | reverse complement strand
GCCTGGCCGCCTGCCTCTGACATATCAAGCAGGAAGTCTTTTGCGAAAGTACCATCCTGGATGTCGGAAAGGATCTTCTTCATTGTCTTCTTTGTTTCTTCTGTAATAATCTTCGGTCCTGTAATGTAATCGCCGTATTCTGCTGTGTTGGAGATAGAGTATCTCATTCCCGCGAATCCGGACTGATAGATCAGATCTACGATCAGTTTCATCTCATGGATACACTCGAAGTAAGCGTTTCTCGGATCATATCCTGCCTCAACCAGTGTCTCAAAACCTGCCTGCATCAGAGCGCAGACACCGCCGCAGAGAACTGCCTGCTCACCGAAGAGGTCTGTCTCTGTCTCTGTACGGAATGTTGTCTCCAGGATACCTGCTCTTGCCCCGCCGATGGCAAGTCCGTATGCCAGAGCTTTATCCAGAGCTTTTCCTGTATAATCCTGCTCAACGGCAACCAGACAAGGAGTACCTTTTCCTGCCTGATACTCGCTTCTTACCGTGTGACCCGGAGCCTTCGGAGCGATCATTGTAACGTCAACGTTTGCCGGCGGTACAATCTGTCCGAAATGGATGTTAAAGCCATGAGCGAACATCAGCATATTTCCTTCTTCCAGATTCGGCTCGATATCATTTTTATATAATGCAGCCTGTTTCTCATCATTGATCAGAATCATAATGATATCGGCTTTCTTTGCTGCCTCGGCAGATGTATACACTTCAAATCCCTGTGCCTCTGCTTTTGCCCAGGACCTGCTTCCTTCATAAAGCCCGATAATAACATTGCATCCGGACTCTTTTAAGTTCAGCGCATGTGCGTGTCCCTGGCTTCCATAGCCGATAATTGCGATTGTCTTTCCTTCCAGAAGGGAAAGATTACAATCTTCCTGATAATAGATTTTTGCTGCCATTTTACATTCCTCCTAAAAAATAAATATATTATGTATGAAAAACAGACGGCCTGAACAGACCAGCATCCGTTTTTTAGTGAAAGGCTTTTCCGGAAATCCGTCTGCCCGGCGCCTCTTACTAACATATTCCTACAGAAACTCTACGTCTTTGCTGCCTCTCGAAAGTCCGGTGATTCCCGTCCTTGCAAGTTCAAGAATCTCATAGTTTTTCAATAAATTCAGAAAAGCTTCCAGTTTGCTCTGAGTTCCGGTCAGTTCGATCATCAGAGAATCCTCTTCCACATCAACAATCTTCGCCCGGAATATATCTGCCACGGAAATAATTTCACCCCGCTGTGCCGCGTTTGCACGAAGCTTTACCATAATCAGCTCACGACAGACAGACTCTTCCGGCTTAAGAACCTTGATCGCCACAACGTCTTCCAGTTTTCTGACCTGTTTCTCAATCTGGGAAAGGATCAGCTCATCGCCGGAAGATACCACTGTAATTCTGGTATATCTGGGATCCGCTGTCATCCCGGCTGTAATGCTGTCAATACTGTAGCCCCGGCGGCTGAACAGGCCTGAAATACGGCTGAGTACTCCGGGATTGTTATCTACAAGCAATGAAAATACCTGCTTTCTCATCTGATTCCTCTCTTTCTCTGTCCTGCCTCTGCTGTCCGTAAGTCTCCCGGACAAATCAGGCCGGAAGCGCCGACCATAAAACAGAGTGCATTCTGTTTTCTATAATATTATCAACTGAACTCACCTTTGTCAAGCCGCTGGCCTAAAAAACTGCTGTTCTGCAAAAAAATCCCTACTGATACTGTGCCCCAATCCGTTCCGCCAGATCATTCAGATACACCCAGCGCTCCATCTTTGCATCCAGAGCCTCCTGTATTTTCGTCTGTTCTTCCATCAATTCTCTGAGTTTAACCGAATTTGTGGCATTTGCTTCCAGCTGTCGGTCAAGCTCCTCCAATCTGTCCTCCAGGGCCGCAATATCATCGTCAATTGTTTCAAATTCCCGCTGCTCCTTATAAGAAAATTTAAGTCTGGCGGGTTGATTTTGTTTCCATGC
>CASEOD010000033.1 GCA_949289445.1 uncultured Eubacteriales bacterium | reverse complement strand
AGCAAGATGATAGATGAGATTACAGAAGCGAGTCTTTTGTATGACTTTTACGGACAGCTTCTCACAAAGAGAAAACAGCAGGTAATGGAACTGTATCACGAGGAGAACCTTTCTCTGTCGGAGATCGCTGACGAGTTCGGTATTTCCAGAGCAGCGGTTCACGATTCGCTGAAATCTGCAGAGAAATCCCTCCGGGAATATGAAGAGAAACTGGGTCTGGTGGCCAAGTTTGTGGCTTCGGAAGAAGCTGTCAGAAAGGCTGGCCATCTGCTGGAGGAGCTGGCGGCATCCCGCGGCGATGACAGGGAGCTGACAGAGGAACTTCAGAGGATAAAGGCGGTCATAACCAGTCTGGAAGAGGCTTAAGAGGTAAATGATTTATGGCATTTGAAAGTTTGTCTGATAAATTACAAAACGCGTTTAAAAAGCTGAAAGGCAAAGGAGTACTCACTGAGGCGGATATCAATGAGGCCATGCGGGAAGTCAAGCTGGCTCTTTTAGAGGCGGACGTCAACTTCAAGGTTGTCAAAGGCTTTGTAAACGATGTCAAAGAAAAGTGTCTGGGTGCCGAAGTGCTGGAAAGTCTGACACCGGCTCAGCAGATCATCAAAATTGTCAATCAGGAGCTTGTGGAACTGATGGGAGGAACCGGCAGCAAGCTGACTTATTCTCCGTCGGGTTTTACAACCATTATGATGGTGGGTCTGCAGGGTACCGGTAAAACCACCACCTGCGGAAAACTTGCAAACTATCTGAAACAGCACGGGAAGAAACCGATGCTCTGTGCCTGTGATATCTACAGACCTGCAGCCATTGATCAGCTGGAGGTTGTGGGGAAAGCGGTCAACACGCCGGTATTTACCATGCGGGACAGCAGAGAACCTGCGAAGATTGCCTCTGAGGCAAAGCGGGAAGCAGAGAAGAAGGGTTTCGACGTGCTCATCGTCGATACGGCAGGTCGTCTGCAGATTGACGAAGCGCTGATGGATGAACTGGTGGAGATTAAGGGAGAGGTTAAACCTCACGAGATTCTTCTCGTAGTTGACGCCCTGACCGGTCAGGATGCGGTAAATGTGGCTGAAGGCTTTAATGAAAAGCTGGGTATCGACGGTATCGTCATGACGAAGATGGACGGCGATTCCAGAGGCGGTGCGGCACTTTCCGCCAAGAAAGTAACCGGCAAGCCGATTAAATTCATGGGAATGGGCGAAAAATTCGACGCTCTGGAGCCTTTCCACCCTGAGAGAATGGCCGGCAGAATTCTGGGAATGGGTGATATGCTTTCTCTCATCGAGAAAGCAGAAGCTGCCTTCGACCAGGAAAAAGCGGAAAAGCTGGAAAAGAAACTGAAGAAAAACCAGTTTACGTTAGAAGATTTTCTGGATCAGATGGGGCAGGTCAAGAATATGGGCGGTATCGGCAAGATTCTGGAGATGATGCCGGGCATGAGCGCAGCGCAGATGAAGGGCGTGGATTTGGAAGAAAGTGAGAAAGAATTCCGTCAGATGGAAGCTATCATTCAGTCCATGACGCTTGAGGAGCGCAGAGATCCGACCATCCTGAACGCCAGCAGAAGAAAAAGAATTGCGGCAGGCTGTGGACAGCCGGTCAGCAAAATCAACAATCTGATCAAGCGTTATGATGAGACGAAAAAGATGATCAAACAGTTCTCCAATCCGAAGGCGATGAAGAGAAATAAAATGTTCAGAGGTTTATTCTAAGTTTAACTTATTTAAGTCAATAAAAAGCAATATATAAAAGGAGGAACAAAAAATGGTAAAAATCAGATTAAAGAGAATGGGTGCTCACAAAAAGCCTTTCTATAGAGTTGTTGTTGCTGATTCTCGTACTCCGAGAGACGGCAGATTCATCGAAGAGATCGGCTACTACAATCCCCTGACTGAGCCGCCGGTTATCAAGATCGACAGTGAAAAAGCTCAGAAATGGCTGAATAACGGTGCGCAGCCTACAGATGTCGTAAAAGGTCTGTTCAAGAAGTCCGGCATCCTCGAATAAAGAAAGCGGTGAGAAGACGTGACTAAATTAGTTGAATCAATCGCAAAATCACTGGTAGAACATCCGGAACAGGTTATCGTTACCGAGACTGATGACGGCAAAGGCAGTGTTTTGCAGCTTCAGGTTGCAGCCGATGATATGGGCAAGGTCATCGGAAAGCAGGGCAGAATTGCCAAAGCGCTTCGAACCGTTGTCAAAGCAGCTGCCACCAAACAGAATAAAAAAGTTGTAGTAGAGATCGTCTCTGAAGACGAGATATGCTGACAAAAATTTCAGGCACATGGATGAGCCCTTTGGTTTTTTCATGTGCCTAAGTAGTAATAACAGGATAAAATGGAAAAGATTAAAATTGGAAGAATTGTAAACGCAGTGGCTCTGAGAGGAGAAGTCAAGGTATATAATTATGCCGGCTGTAAAGAGCGGTATGAAGAACTGGAAAGAGTTATCGTAGAGGACGAAGCATACAATATTGAAAAAGTCAGGTATCAGCAGCAGATGGTCATTCTCAAGCTGGAAGGCGTCGATGACAGAAATGGGGCAGAAGCTCTGAAAAACAGAGATGTGTTCATCACAGAGGAAGACCTTGCCGAACTGCCGGAAGATACCTTTTATATAAGAGATCTGGAAGGGCTTGCCGTCATCAGTGATGAGGACGGCCGCAGGCTGGGTACACTGAAAGAAGTGCTTCAGCCGTCTTCTCAGGATGTTTATGTTGTGAGCCTTGATGAAGGCGGGCAGGCCATGATTCCTGCTGTCAGGGAGTTCATCAGAGAGGTGAATCCGGAAGAAGGATTTGTCAGGGTTCATCTGATCGAGGGTATGATTGAAGAAAAGAGATAACAGGAAGACACACAAACTATGAAGATCAACGTATTGACGCTGTTCCCCGAAATGTTTTCCGCTGTTACGGGCAGCATCTTAGGCAGAGCAGCAGATAAGGGCATTCTGGAATTTAACTTTATCAATATCAGAGATTTCAGCAGAGATAAACACAAGAAAGCCGATGACTATACCTTTGGAGGCGGTCCCGGCCTTGTCATGCTGCCTGATCCGGTTTTTGAAGCGCTGGAACATATCGGTGCGCAGGGAAAGAGGATTCTGTACATGTCTCCTCGGGGAAAAGTCCTCAACCATGCCATGATAGAGGAACTGGTACGAGAAGAGGAACTGACCATTCTCTGCGGTCATTATGAAGGAGTGGATCAGAGGATCATTGATTACTGGCACATGGAAGAGGTCTCCATCGGAGACTATGTCCTCACAGGAGGAGAACTTGCAGCCATGGTTCTGATCGATTCAGCGGCAAGGCTGATTCCCGGTGTCCTTGCCGGGGAGGAATCTGCGACGGAAGAGTCCATATACAGCGGACTTCTGGAATATCCTCAGTATACCAGACCGAGATGTTACCGGGATATGGAAGTGCCGGAGATTCTGCTCTCCGGAAATCATAAGGAAATTCATCTGTGGCGCTTTGAACAGGCTCTTCGTCTGACGAGGGATGTTCGGCCGGATCTCTTTGAAGAGTTTGTGAAGAACGGGAGAGAATTATCAAAAGATGAGTATAAGGTATTGGAAAAAATTCTAAAATGATGTAGAATGATTTTATGGGAAAACAAAAGAAAAAGCCAATCATTTTACTTGTGACAGCATTGATTGTGCTATATGTGATTATCTATATAATTCCGACGGTGACAGGAGCACTTGTTTCTTCCTACACCATAGAATACGGGGAAATGAAAGTGGCAGACGAGACCACCGCCTACATTGTCAGGGATGAGCAGGTCTATACGTCTAAAACCGGAGGCAAGGCCAATCGCTATATTGAAGAAGGAACTCTTGTACGCAAAGGAACCACTGTTATGGAAGTGACAGGTGACTCTGAAGCGGAACCGGGGTCAGAATATCAGGATGTTCTCACCCGTCTGGGAGACAGCGCTGTTTCCACAGACAGTTTCACTACGAAGAAGGTGGGAATTGTCAGCTATTATGCCGACGGTTACGAAAGCAAGCTGACGCCGGAGACCATGGAAAACGGGGGATACAGCTATTACAGCAAACTGAGTCAGGATGCTGTGGTCAGTCTTGAGCAAAGTTCAGTGGCTGCAGGCGATCCTGTGTTCAAGGTGGTGGACCGTACTCAGTGGTACATTGTCTGCTTTGTGGATAAAGAACACCGGCAGCGGTATGAAGTGGGAAACACTGTTACAGTCGAATTCGAAGATGATTTTGTGGAGACAGAGGTTTACAGTGTAACGGCAGACAAAGACGAGGATAAAGTCAGAGTCATTTTGGCCACATACAATTATTACGACAAATATACACAGATGCGGGCCTGTCCGGTGAGTCTTGTGACCTACGATGAGCGGGGGCTGATTGTGGAAAACAGCAGCATCGGAGAAAAAGATGGGCAGCAGGGAGTGTATGTAAAAAATAAGAATAAGGATTTTGTCTTTGTACCGATCAAGGTTTATGCCACAGATGGAACCCGTTCTCTTGTTGCTGATGAATTCTTTGACGATGCTGAAACAGGAGAGCGGTACGAAACGGTGGAAATTTATGATGAAGTGCTGAAAGACGCAGAATAATCCGTATAAGTCTGACAAGACTGATTTGAAGAAAGCAGGTGTTGCAATGTCAATTAAATCCAATATCGAATACATCCGAGAACTGAAAGCTGCCGCTGCGCAGAAGACCGGAAGAAACGGCGAAGATGTATTGCTGGTAGCCGTCACCAAACTTCACAGTCCGGAAGAGATCAATGAAGCTATAGATGCGGGGATTACGGATATCGGAGAAAACAAAGTCCAGGAAATCATGGACAAATATGAAAAGGTGAAACCGGTCAGATGGCATCTGATAGGTCATCTGCAGACTAATAAAGTAAAGTATATCATTGACAAGGTGGCTATGATTCATTCTGTGGATTCGTTGCACCTTGCCAAAGAGATAGAAAAGAGAGCTGCTCAGCATGATTTGACAATGGATATTCTCATTCAGGTGAACTCGGCAGAAGAAGAGTCAAAATTCGGTATCTCTACCGAGGAGACCGATCAGCTCATTTCTGACATTTCTCAGGAATGTCCCCATATCAGGATAAAGGGACTCATGTGTATAGCGCCTTTTGAAGAAGATCCTGACGATGCAAGGGAATATTTTGCTGAAGTAAAAAAGATTTATGACAAGTATGCAGCAATGGATATGGAGAGAGTGGATTTTCAGTACCTGTCTATGGGTATGACCAATGATTTCGAGGTGGCCATCGAAGAGGGTTCCAACCTGATCAGGGTGGGTACGGCCATTTTCGGCTATCGTGATTATCGTAGCGAAGAAAAGTAACCAGTTAGGAGGATAAAAAAATGGGTTTTGCAGATTCAATTAAAAAAGTAATTGGAATTGAAGAATTAGATGAGGATGAAATGATCACCGAAGAAGAGGTGAACGCGGCAAAGGAAAAGATCGCAAAGGAACCGAGAAGATCTTTCAGTGAAGTTGCTGAGAAGAAACCGTCAGTCAGCGCCAAGGCGCCGGAGAAGAGATACTCCGTAGCCGGAACCAGCGCTTTCAAACTGGTTCTCATTGAGCCAAAGGCATTTGAGGAATGCCCGAAGCTGGTGGACAGCCTGAAAGGCAGAAGACCGGTTATCATCAATCTGGAGAAACTGGAGACGGAAGTGGCCAGAAAGATCTTTGACTTCATGAGCGGAGCCACTTATGCGCTCAATGGCAATGTACAGAAAGTGGCGAACAACATCTTTATCTTTGCGCCCGAAAACGTAGGCATTTCTGCCAGCCAGGAGGAAAGAACCTCCTTTGATTTTGCGGCGGAAGAAAAAAGCCCGTGGAGGTAGTGAGAATTGGCAATTATACTGATTAGAGCGATTTACTGGTTTGCCCAGGTGCTGACCATGCTTCTTGTGCTGAGAGCGATTCTGAGCTGGTTTGCTCAGAACCCTTATTCATCCTTAGGAAGGATTTACGGGATTTTACTCAGGCTGACGGAGCCCATTGTAAGTCCATGCAGAAATCTTCTCAGGAGACTGAATATCAATACAGGTATGCTGGATTTATCGGTACTGGTGGCTTTTTTCCTCATTGAGATAGTATCCAATGTGCTGGTTAGAATCGTGCTGCTTGTTTTGTAACAGAGAGGTAGAATTATGATTACTCCATTTGAGATCGAAAGCAAAGAATTTTCCAAATCTATGAGGGGCTATAATGTTGAAGAGGTAGATGAATTTCTCGATGTTATTATTATAGATTTGCAGAATCTTCTTGCTGAAAATAACAATCTGAAAGAGACGGTGAAGAATCTGCAGAAGGATCTGAACCAGTACAAGAGATCCGAGACCTCGGTGCTCAATACTCTGGAATCAGCCAAAAAACTGATGAATGATATTTCGGAGAGTGCTGAAAAACGGGCTGAGATTATCATTCACAATGCGCAGGCGGAGGCCGACTCAATTCAGAGGGATGCGAGAGAATCCGTTTCAAAGCTGACTGAAGAAGGTGAAAAGCTGAAGTTCAAAGTGGCTAAATTCAGAGAACGGTACAGACAGCTTCTGGAAGATCAGCTGAGTCAGATTGAAGGTTCCAGCGAAGAGTTATTTGCTGATCTGGAAAGAGAGTTTATGCCGGCATCTCTGGATGGAAAGGAAGAAGATAAGCCGGCTGCAAAACCGCAGAAAACGCAGAGACAAAGCTCGGAATTTGCGAAAAAGACCGCATCTCTTTCGGCAGACGGCTTTGTTGAAAGCAGGCCTTCGGCAGAGAAGCGTAATCTGGGGGATACTATGGTGGTCAGCGACAGATCGCTGGATGATATGCTGATGGAAAATTTTGGCATTAAAAACTCCGGAGATCTCGGTAAAACCATGGTGATAGATGATCTTTCAAAGACTAGAGTCGTAAAATAATAAAGAAGGAATTGGAGGCGGGGCACTGGGTTGCCCCGTAGTTTATATGAAATATTATATATTTGCTCTTTCGTTTATCGCAGCAGATCAGCTGAGCAAGTTTCTCGTCCGTACTTATCTGGATGTAGGGGAATCCGTTTCCGTTCTGGGGGATTTTTTTCGGCTGACCCATATTCAGAACCGGGGAGCAGCGTTCAGTATGTTTAGCGGACAGAGGCTGCTTCTGATTCTGGTGCCTGTAGTTATGGTGATTGCTGCGCTGCTGGTGCTGTCAAAGATGAAACATGCTCACTGGAGTCTGTACACGGCATGGACGCTGATTCTTGCCGGAGGATTGGGAAATCTCATCGATCGCATTGTCTTCGGACAGGTGACCGATATGCTGGATTTCAGTATTTTTCCGCCGGTGTTTAATCTGGCGGATATCGGCATAACTGTTGGCTGTGCATTGGCTGTAATTTATATTTTACTGGGGGATAGGCTGAAACAGCATGATTGACAAAGAAGAACAGTTTGATTTTTGTGTGGAGCCCGGGCAGGCAGGAATACGGATTGATCGGCTCCTCTCTGAACTGCTTGCCGATACATCCAGAAGTTTTATTCAAAAGCTTTTTGAAAAAGACAGAATCACCGTCAACGGAAAGGTCTGTCGTGTGAAAAAATACAAAGTTGAATCCGGAGACAGAATCTGTCTCCGGCTGCCTGAGCCTGAGCCTCTGGATGTACAGGCTGAAGAAATTCCGCTGGATATTGTTTATGAGGATCAGGATGTGCTGGTGGTCAATAAGCCCAAAGGCATGGTGGTTCATCCTGCAGCGGGAAATTACAGCGGAACTCTGGTCAATGCCATTATGTTTCACTGTGGAGACAGACTTTCTTCCATTAACGGCGTGATCAGGCCCGGCATTGTACATCGCATCGACAAGGATACCAGCGGTCTTCTGATGATTGCGAAAAATGATGCTGCTCATGAAAAACTCTCCGCACAGCTGGCAGAGCATTCCATCACCAGAAGATATGAGGCTCTGGTTTATGACAATATAAAAGAAGACGAAGGAACCGTGGATGCGCCAATCGGCAGAGATCCAAAGAACAGACTGCGTCAGGCGGTAACGGATATCGAACACGGACGGAGAGCCGTAACCCATTACAGGGTACTGGAGCGTTTCGGCAGATATACCAGAATTGAGGCTGAGCTGGAAACCGGAAGAACACATCAGATCCGCGTACATATGGCCTACATCAGACATCCTCTGGTGGGAGATGAAGTATACGGTCCGAAAAAACACAGCGGCATCAGGCTCAGTGACGAAAACCGCGGGCAGATGCTTCATGCGAAAGTGCTGGGATTTGTCCACCCCGCCACAGGACAGTACATGGAGTTTAACAGTCCGCTGCCGGACTGTTTTGAACAGGTATTGAATGAACTGAGAAAGGAGTCAAATGTCTGATCATGGTAAAAGTAACGTTGAAACCGGGAACAATGCTGAATCCCGTACCTGCAGTCATGGTTTCCTGCGGCAGCGGTGAAACTTCCAACATCATCACTGTCGCATGGACGGGAATTGTCAACTCCGAGCCGCCGATGACCTATATTTCGGTACGCAAATCCAGATATTCTCATCAGCTGATCAGTATGCAGAAAGAGTTTGTCATCAATCTGACTACGGAAGCTCTGGCAAAAGCGACAGACTATTGCGGAGTCAGATCAGGAAAGGATGTGAATAAGGCTGATGTTACCGGGTTGACCTTTGAGCCGGCGGAAAAAGTCTCCTGTCCCATGATTGCCCAGTCACCGGTGAATCTGGAATGCCGTGTCTGCGAGATCAGAGAATACGGCAGCCATGATATGTTTGTTGCGGAAATCGTTGCTGTCCATGTTGATGAAGAACTCTTTGACGAAAGAGGACGCATCTGTCTGGATAAAGCAGGACTTCTCGCATACAGTCATGGTGAATATTTCGGCCTGAAAAGGCATCCACTGGGCAGATTCGGCTATTCTGTCATGAAGGCCAAAACCCGTAAGAGGCTTAATCGGGAAAAGGCCGCAGGCAGAAAAGGACGCCATTATCAGAAGAAAAAAAGAAATAAAAGGGACTGATTGCGGCAGCCCCTTTTTCTCAGCGGGCGGCATACACCTGCCGATGATATTCGCGTATGAGCTTATGCGTCAGCAGATTGTCGGTGCATATCTGCGGGGATATGAATTTCTACAGTTTCTGACTGCACTTGATGTATCTGATACAGTCCTCGCAGACGTATCCGCCTTTAAATACGGTATTGTGATAAATGTTCCCGCAGAGGGAGCAGTAATTCTGCTTCATATGATTTCCTCCTTTTCTGATAGAAACAGGTGTATGGCTGTCCTTGCTGTACTGTTAATGTAAGGGACGGAAGTCGAAAAATCAATAGGGGCGTAATATTTTGGCATTTTTTCGTCGTTTTTTGGCATTTTTTTGTAAAGGAGATGATTTTCGTGTTTGAAAATTTTGCGTTTTCTGAACGGAATAAAAAAATTGTGGGATATCATTTCCCTTGCCGTAATGCATCTTATGTGATGTGTCTTGTTCACGGGATTGGGGAACATGCCGGAAGATACGGCAGAATGGCCGAATACCTTGCGGACAAAGGGATTGCTGTAATTTCCATGGATCTGAGAGGGCATGGTATTTCTCCGGGTGTTCGGGGTGACACCGCACCGAGAAAAGAGGTTCTGGCAGATATTGATGCGCTGATTTGCAGAGCCGAGAAGTTTTATCCCGGTCTTCCCGTGACCTTGTACGGCCACAGCATGGGAGGAAATATCTGTCTTGACTATATGGCCAGAGGCGCTGAAAACCGGAGAATTTCTAATTACATTATTTCAGCTCCGTGGATTAAACTTGTGATGCAGGTGCCTGCTCCGCTGCTGCCTGTTGTCAGGGCAGCTTCAAAGATTGCGCCGAAAA
The DNA here is from genome assembly GCA_949289445.1 of uncultured Eubacteriales bacterium. Lineage (GTDB taxonomy): Bacteria > Bacillota > Clostridia > Peptostreptococcales > Anaerovoracaceae > Senimuribacter. Next base: position 5,370 of record CASEOD010000033.1, on the reverse strand, counting down.
TGACCATCAGTCAGCATATCGATGAAAAGACGCTGGGCAATCTGCAGTATGTGCGCCCTTATACCGCAGATCCGCTGGTTCATTCCAGAATATCTCTGCGCTGTGCAGTGGATGGGTTTGATATCGGAAACGCGATCTACGCAGGAACCCATCCCGATCATGGGGAGGCTCACGGGAAACCGTTTCTTCTGATGCATGGAGATGCAGATAAAATCTGCTCGCCGGAAGGAAGCAGACGTCTTGCGGAAAGACTTTCCGGGGAAGAAGGTTTCACCTATATCGAATGGAAAGGATACTGTCATGAAATTCATAACGGAGGTCCTGAATCCACGGGAGATGAAGTGATTGAAACCATTGGAAAATTTATAACGGAACAGGGGAATTTAAGATGAGAGAAGATATGACAAAAGCTTTGATAGATGAACTTCTTCCGAAAGATCCGGAAGAGGCAAAGAAAATACTTCAGGAATATGATGTGCTTATGATGCGCTATGACTCGGCCATCAGGGAAGTAAGGACCAAGCTTCAGATTCTAAACGATGAGCTTTCGCTGTCTCAGCAGAGTCCCATTTCTTCTATTAACGCACGAAGAAAAAAAACCTACAGCATACTTGAGAAACTGCAGAGACAGGGAGACCCCATTTCTCTGAAGTCTATTGAAGAAAACCTCAATGATGTGGCGGGAATCCGGGTCATCTGCTCTTTCCTTGATGATATTTACAATGTAGCGGATATGCTCAAGCGGCAGGATGATCTGACGGTTATTCAGATCAAAGACTACATAAAAAATCCAAAGCCTAACGGGTACAGGAGTTATCATATGATCGTGGAAGTGCCGATTTTCTTTTCCAATGAAACAAGACCTATGCGGGTTGAGATTCAGATTCGGACTGTTGCCATGGATTTCTGGGCAACTCTTGAACACCAGATCAAATATAAGCAGGATATTCCCAATCAGGATGAGATTATTGAGGAACTGAAACAGTGCGCCGACACGATTTCCAAAACTGATGAAAGAATGCTTTGGATTCGTGAGAAAGCGAAGATTTAGGCAAAAGAACAGCAGTACCGGGGAAAACCGGCACTGCCGCATCACAGGTGAAAGGAGTGACTCCGGATATGATAGGAATTGGAATTGACACAGGCGGAACTTGTACCGATGCTGTGATGATAGATACCCGGGACAAGAGAGTGCTGTCCTATGGAAAAACACCGACCACTAAGAGAGATCTGAAAGAAGGCATTCTCAATGCCTTAAACAGTCTGGATCAGAATCTTGTCAGGAAGGCGGAGTTCCTTTCTCTGTCCACGACTCTCGCCACCAATGCCTGCGTGGAGGGAAAGGGCGGCCGTGCAAAACTGGTTTTTATTGGCGTAAAAAAGGCCTTTGTGGAAAAGATGCAGGATGTTTACGGACTTCCTGCCGCCGATGAAATTTATTTTCTGGAGGGAGATCCTGCAAGAAAAAACAATGACGGGAATCTGCCTGACTGGGAGAGTTTTCGTAAAGATGTAAGAGAAAAATTCAGAGATTTTGACAGTGTGGCTGTGGTTCAGATCAATCCCAGATACAATGACGGACAGTATGAGAAAGAAGCTGAAGCCATCATCAGAGAAGAACTGAAGGTTCCATGTGTGCGGGGATATGAACTCTATCAGGAGATCAATGTGCAGAAGAGAGGGGCAACCGCTCTGCTCAATGCGAGACTGCTGCCTGTGATGAAAGACTTTTTCGATTCCATTGATGGTTCTCTCCGCAAGCTTGGGATTTCACCTAAAATTCAGGTAGTGAAGAGTGACGGCACTATTATGGATAAGGAATACGCCATGCAGCGACCTGTGGAAACTCTGCTGTGCGGGCCGGCGGCAAGTATTATCGGAGCGATGGAACTTGCGGAGATCGGCGACGGCCTTATTGTGGATATCGGAGGAACCACCAGTGATGTTGCGCTGGTAAAGAATGGGGTTCCCGTGGCTTCGGAGGGAGGAATCTCCATCGGGCCGTGGAAGACCATGGTAAAAGGTGTCACCATAGATACCTTCGCTCTGGGAGGCGACAGCGGCGTTTACTGTGAGGAAAACGAGATTCTCCTGGGAGCCCGGAGAGTTATGCCCCTCTGTATGATCGGGGCAGAGTATCCCGGTGTGGTTGAAAAACTTCGTGATCTTACAGCAAATTATGCCGTCTACAGCTATCCTGCCTATCAGTTTTTTCTCCTTCAGAATGTGCCGGATCGTCCGGAGAAGTTTAATTCCGGGGAAAGAACTCTGATTGAGGCGCTGAAAGATGGACCTCTGAGTTTTGCGGAAGCGGCAGAGGCAGTAGGTGTCAGTCCATATCTTCTAAAGACGGAAAGACTGGAAAATGAAGGAGTAATCCTTCGCTGCGGTGTGACTCCCACCGACGTTATGCATGTAAAGGGAGATTTTACTGATTACAGCACGGAAGCTTCCAGATATGGCATCAGCTATCTGTCTATGGCAGTAAGAAAGCCTTTTCCCGAAGTCTGTGACAGAATTTATAAGCTGGCAAAAGGCAGACTGTACAATCATCTGGTTCAGATTCTTTTAAAGTATGAGGGAAATACGGTTTTGACCGAAGATGATGGCAGGACTTTACAGAAGCTGACGGATTCTATCTTCGAAAGAAAATTTTCGAAGAAAAAAAGCGCTTTTATCGAACCTGATTTTTCGGCAAAAACCGATCTGATTGGTATTGGCGCTCCTTCCGGGATTTTTATGGAAGATATGGGGAGACTTCTGAACACTTCCGCTGTATTTCCGCCTTACGCCATGGTTGCCAATGCAATTGGAGCTGCGGTGGGAAGCATAGTCAGTGAGTATGTTGTGCAAATCGAACCTTGCTCCGCTAAAGACGGATGCAGCAATTACATGGTAACAGGCGGCGAGAAGGCAGAGTTCTTTGAATATTATCAGGATGCTGTAAAACGGGGCAAAGAAATTGCGGAACAGAGAGCTCTCACCAGAGTAAAAGAGCAGGGGGCAGAGGGAGAAATTCTGACAGAAATCAAAGTCTATGAGGATTTTTATGAGATGGCGGGACACGGATCAAAGCTTCTTATTGAAACGAAGATTGTAGGAAGAGCGGCCATGAAATAGAGAATACTGCGCAGAGAAAATTTTCAGAGATTTTTTCTTACTCAGAAGGAAACAAGGTAGCGGATTCAGTATACCGCTGCCTTGCCGTCTTGTTCTGAACTATTTATTCTGTCCTTTCTCTTCAGGGAGGGCCGGATTGACCCACAGGGTTCTGTTGTTTGTGAAGATAACCATGCCCGGTTTGGCGCCGGAAGGTTTTTTTACATATTTTACCGGAACGTAGTCTACCGGGACATTTTCAGAGGTGCGGCCTTTGCTGTGATAGGCGGCGATGGCTGCGGCCTGAAAAAGAGCTTCTTCAGACAGCTCTCTTCCGGCTGTCTGTACAATGACATGAGAACCCGGGATATCCTTTGTGTGAAGCCACAGATCGTTTTTGGATGCTGTTTTCAGAGTCAGAAGATCGTTTTCTTTGTTGTTGCGACCGACCAGCACCTGAGTACCGTCACAGAGAGTGTAGCGATGAGGCTGAGCTTTGTATTTTTTTTCTTTAAATCCACTTTTCCTTTTGCGGATGTAGCCGGTTTCTGCCAGTTCGCCGCGAAGAGCCTCAATCTCTTCCACACTGTCAGTGTTGTTCAGGTAAGTGAGTACTGATTCCAGATAACTGATATCTTCATCATTTTCTGCAAGCTGTATCTGTTTTTCTTTTACCGCTGTTTTAGCCTTCCCGTAGCGTTTGAAATACTGCTGCGCGTTTTTGGCAGGGGAGAAGCGTGGGTCGAGCGGAATTTTTACAGTGGAACCGTCGTAGTAGTTCAGTACTTCCACCGACGTGTCGCCGGCATCGGCGAGATGAAGATTGGCGGTCAGCAGTTCGCCGAAAAGGCGCAGATTCTCTGAATTTTCCGCTTTCAGAAGATCTTCGGAAAGACGCTGCTTCTTCAGATATAGCTTATCTAAAAGTCCTGACACGGTTTTGACCAGATCATGAGATTTCTGTCTGGCCCTGTTGGAAGACTGTTTGTGATCGAAATAGTATGCGAGACATTTGCTCAGGGTGTCAAAATCCAGTCTCTGTGCGGCGCCTTCGTACTGTGAAAGACTGGCGATGTGAAACTCCTGCGGTACGCCATTTTCATCGGTATAGACATGAGGACGGGTTGTGCCGTTTCTGATGTCGGAAAGAAGAGTCTGCAGCCATTCTGCACGACAGTCCGTTTCTGCCAGTTCAGCAGCCACTGCAGGTGAAATACCTCCTACTCTGGACAGAATTTCTTTTGTGCCTCCGCTGATAGAAGAAAGCTCTTCTGCCGAAATGTCTTTGAAGGAAATCTTATCCTGAGCGGGAGGGTACTGATACTGCCTGCCGGGCAGGATCTGCCGCACCCGGTTGACGTCAATGGAAATTCTCTTGATACTGTCAATAACCTTGCCTGTAGTGACATCCACCAGAATTACGTTGCTGTGTTTTCCCATAATTTCAAAAATCAGCTTTTTAGAAACGGTGAATCCCAGTTCATTCAGTGTTTCCAGAGAAATTTCGATGATGCGCTCAGAATCCTTCTGAGAGATATCCACAATGCGTCCTGCCTGCAGATGCTTGCGCAGAAGCATGCAGAAAGCCAGCGGGGCCGGCGGATTCTGCGGATTGTCTTCGATAAAATGCAGGCGGCTGTGAGCGCTGTTTACTGACGCAAAGAGTTTTACATTGCCCTTTTTTGTGTGTATGTGAAAAACCAGCTCATCGTTTTCCGGCTGATATACTTTTTCAATTTTTCCGAGTAAAATGGTATCCTGCAGCTCTTTAACCATAGCGCAGGTGATAATTCCGTCAAAAGCCATAATGGGTAAACCTCTTTTCTGCAATACTTTTAATATTGTACCCCGCGGCAGTTTGGTTTGTCAACGGCAGGAATTTGTGATAAAATAATTCCGTTATCATGAATAAAGAAAGAAAGAAAAGAGGATAATCAGATGATAAAAAGCATGACAGGTTTTGGCAGAGGAGAGTATGATGACGGAAAGCGGAGCATTATTGTAGAGATAAAATCTGTGAATCACAGATATGCCGATATTTCCGTAAGAATGCCAAGAAGGTATTCTTTTGCCGAGGACAAGGTGAAGAATGCGGTAAAAGAAAGCTTCAAAAGGGGAAAAGCCGAGGTGTCTGTCATAGTGGAGAATCTGACGGAAAATGATGTGAACATCAGACTCAACACCATGCTGGCAAAACAGTATCTGGAAAATCTTGCTGAGCTTCAGGATTCCTTTGATCTGCCGGGAGAAATCACTCTGCAGTATCTGGCG
>CASEOD010000032.1 GCA_949289445.1 uncultured Eubacteriales bacterium | reverse complement strand
TTTTTATGGTATTTTAATTTACTGGTCATATCTTATTATACCATGGATTACGGACTCTTCGGGGTCCGTTTTCTGTTTTCAGGGCATAAAAACGGAGCCGCTGCTCCATAGATGATTACTCATCTATTTTGCAACGGCCCCTTTTCTTATGATTTTTATAATTCCGCATATTAAATTACAGAATATTTTTTGGTAACATTGATATATTGCATTAGAATACCAAGATTAGCATAGTAGTAAGAAAACTTGTCTATCTTTTTTACTTCAATGAGACCTGACTGAATCAGTTTCTTCATATGCTGAGAAATCGTAGCCTGGGCATAGTCAAAGCTGGCGACCAGATCCTTGTTGCATACGGTTTCCATGGATTTATTACACTGCATAATATGGCGGAACAGCCGGAGACGTACGGGATGAGCCAGCGCGTCAGATACGGATGCAATCAGCTCTATATCTTTTTCTTCAAAATCATTGTCTTTTCTGATTCTCATGATCAAATCCTCCCTTATGCCGAGTGAACCATACATATCAATATACAATATTTTTGTCGAAATGGCAAGAAACATGACGACAAAGGGCAGAGAAAAAGATGCAAAAAAATTTGCATATGGCTGATGAATCGTGTAAACTATAGAAAAGGAGGTGCAACCATTGCAGGCGGAAGAATACAAGAAGATTTTGGAAGAATTGATCAGAAATATCGATGTAGGCGTCTATGTGGTAGATTCGGACGGTGTGGGGATTTTTTACAATGAGGCTATGGCCGATATAGAGCAGATCCACATAGAAGATGTGGTAGGAAAGCGGTTTTCTCAGGCATTTCCGGGTGTCAGACTGGAAGAGAGTACCATGTATCAGGCGCTGAAAAAGAATGTTGCCATTAAGAACAAACAGCAGACTTATACTAATTTATACGGAAAAGAGGTAACCACCATCAACAGCACGATGCCTGTAATTCATGAGGGCAGAACCATAGCTGCGGTTGAAATTGCCAAAGATATCACCAATATCCGCTCCATGAGCGATACGATTCTGAAACTTCGGGAGAAAGAGATTAAGCCCCACGAGGTAAAACCAAAGATTAGAAAATATACCTTTGATGACATTATCGGAACCAGTCCTGTTTTCTGGCAGGCACTGGAGCGTGCAAAGAGGGCTGCGGGAAACAATGCGTCTGTTTTTATTTACGGAGAAACAGGAACAGGGAAAGAGCTTATCGCACAGAGTATCCATTATGCCAGTGACCGCAAAAATAAGCCTTTTCTGGCACAGAACTGTGCTGCGCTGCCCGAGTCACTGCTGGAAGGCATTTTATTCGGTACTACAAAAGGCGGTTTTACGGGAGCCACCGATAGGGTAGGACTTTTTGAACAGGCCAGCGGAGGAACGCTTTTACTTGATGAAATCAACTCCATGCCTTATGAACTGCAGAGTAAGCTGCTGCGTGTTCTGCAGGAGGACTACATTCGAAGAGTCGGCGGAACTAAAGATATTCCAATAGATGTAAGAATTATTGCCACTGTCAATGAGCCGCCGGAAAAACTGATGGAGGAGGGTAAACTGAGGAAAGACCTGTATTTCCGTCTCAATGTGGTTAACATCCTGATTCCGCCGCTGAGAAGCCATAAGGATGATATTCCGGTTCTGACAGAAAAACTGCTGGAAAAACACAATGAGCGTTTCGGCAAGGAGGTCTGGATGGTATCTGACAAAGCCCTGGAGCGGCTTGTGGAGTATGATTATCCCGGCAATGTCAGAGAACTTGAAAATATTATCATGCAGTCTGTAGCCATGGCAGATAAAGAACATGTGCTTTCAGAGAAGTTACTGCAGATGCCCATGCAGGTCAAGGCAATCGGTGCAGATGTGGAACAGTGGGACAGGAAAGGTCCTCTCGACGAGTATCTTGCCAATCTGGAGGAAGAGATTATCCGTGAGGTCATGATCACCGAAGGGGGCAATATTTCAAGGACCGCTCAGGTTCTGCATATTAAGAGGCAGACTTTGCAGCACAAGCTGAAAAAATACGGGATCAAAGGATAGACAGTGGACAAAATGCAAAATAATTTGCACAAAAAATGCAAAATAATTTGCATATAAGAGAAACAGTTTTTTGAAAGTGGTGGAATTATCCAAACATTCTTAAATATATTTAGTGGTTTTTCAACGGTTTCGGGGTGAAAAACCACTATTTTTATGGGAAATGTTCTCATATTGGGTATAATGTATACAAATCTGGGTTGGCATAGAAATTGCTCTATATATAGGCACAGCGTGAAAACGCGGTTACTAATGTCATGGTTTATTGTTTTTATAAAAAGAAAAGGAGAGAAAAGCAAATGAAAAATGTAAAAGTGATCCTTTGGGGATTAGGCGCTATGGGCGGCGGAATCGGTAAAATGTTAGTAAAGAAACAGGGTGTGGACATTGTCGGTGCTATCGATATCGGCGAAAAGATCGGTAAAAGCCTTTACGATGTAGTGCCTGGCATCGAAAGAGGAGACAGAGAAGATGTTATCGTAGGAACTCCTGAAGATGTAATCAAACCGGGAACTGCAGACATCGTAGTCGTTTGCACAAACTCTTTCACTAAAGATGTATATGACAAGCTTGTTTTCGTTATGGAAAGAGGCATCAACGTAATTACTTCCGCAGAAGAAATGGCTTATCCTCAGGCTCAGGAACCGCAGCTTGCAAAACAGCTGGATGAAATCGCAAAGAAGAACGGCGTAACTGTACTGGGAACCGGAATCAACCCTGGTCTGATCATGGACCTTCTGGTAATTCTGTGGACAGGTGCCTGCGAATCCGTTGATCACATCGTTTCCAGAAGAGTAAACAGCTTATCTCCATTCGGACCTGCTGTAATGGAAGAACAGGGTATCGGTATGGAAGTTGCTGATTTTGAAGCAAGAAAAGCTGCAGGAACTATGGCAGGTCACGTTGGATTTGCTGAATCCGTTGGCATGATCTGTGATGCTCTGGGCTGGAAGCTTGAGAAATTCGAACAGGATATGGAACCTATCGTAACAGACGTAGACAGAAAGTCCCCTTACGGATTTGCTGCTGCAGGTCAGGTTGCCGGCGTAGCTATGAAGGGCTGGGGTACTGTTGACGGAGAAGTGAAGATCGAAATGGATCATCCTCAGCAGATCGAGCCTGAACAGGTTGGCGTTTTCACAGGCGACTATGTAGAAATCAAGGGTATTCCTCCTGTAAACATGTCCAATACTCCGGAAATCGAAGGCGGTATCGGAACTATGGCTATGATTATGAACTGCATTCCGCATGTAATCAACGCAAGACCTGGTCTTAAGACTATGATCGACATTCCTGTTCCTCACGCAATCATGGGCGACATGAGAGATATGATCGAAGAGGAATGCAAACTGGTAAAATAATTCTATCGCTCAATAGAGTTAATTCCTGCGCAGGAGGTTTCCCTGCCGCTCGTCAGGCATAGCAAGTATCGGACTGCCGGGCGACGGGAAACAGACCTGCACAAAGAAAGGAACCCGCGGAAGGATTCCTGAAATTCAGTAATGATGTAGGAGATGATTAAAATGGTTAAAAAAGGAGAATGGGTTCGCATTCATTCCGTAGTGCTGAAGGCCGATGAAAGAACCGCAAAGATTCCTGACGATACACAGAAATGTGATCTGGAAATGTGGACAAAAGGCTTTTTGCAGGAAGACGCAGAGATCGGTGACGAAGTAACCGTAAAGACCGCATCAAACCGTCTGGAAAAAGGTACTCTGATTGAAGTTGGACCTTATTATACACACAGCTATGGCAAATTTGTCCCTGAGATCGTGGAGATCGACAGACAGCTGAGAGAAATCATGTTCGGAGGTGACAAATAATGGCATTAGCAAAAGATTATGATTCCGTAATGGGAAGATCCAACGATATTCAGAGAAAGGCTCTGGGTCTTGATTATTCCGAATTTGAATCAGGTTCCGTAGCTTTTGACTACGAAGCACTGATGAAATCTACAGGTTACACTCTGGAAGAAGTTGCAAAAATTCAGTCCAGAACCGCAGTGGGAAACACTCCGCTTATTGAACTGAGAAACCTGACTGCACTGGCAAGAAAGTATGCACCTGCAGGCAAGGGCGCAAGAATTTTCGCTAAGGACGAAGCCGCAAACGCTTCCGGCTCTTTCAAGGCAAGAAGAGCTGCCTGCGCGGTAGCACATGCGAAAAAGCTGGGCTATAAGGGCGTTATCGCTGCAACTTCCGGAAACTATGGTGCTGCAGTAGCTTCTCAGGCAGCTATGCAGGGCATGGAGTGTATCATTGTACAGGAATGCTATGACTCCCATGGTGTTGGCCAGCCTGAAATCGTAGAAAAAGCAAGAAAATGTGAAGCCTATGGCGCAGAAGTTATTCAGCTGACTGTTGGACCGGAACTGTTCTATACATTCTTATCAGTTCTGGAAGACACCGGATACTTCAACGCTTCTCTCTATTCACCATTTGGTATTGCCGGCGTAGAAACACTGGGTTATGAAATCGCAATGCAGTGTCGTGAGCTGGTAGGTAAGGATCCTGACATGGTTGTCTGCACAAATGCAGGCGGCGGCATGATGACAGGTACTGCAAGGGGCCTTCTGAAAGCAGGCTGTGTTGATACAGAAATGGTAGCCGCATCCATCGACCTGACCGGACTGCATATGGCTTCCGATACACAGTTCAACAAGAAATCCTGCACTACAGGACATACCGGTTTCGGTGTACCTTATG
>CASEOD010000031.1 GCA_949289445.1 uncultured Eubacteriales bacterium | reverse complement strand
GAGCATAACGCATCCTCCTTATGGTTGGAATTGGACACTTTAATTGTAAGGGAGATTGGGCTTATGCTCAATTTTTCTTTCATAAAAAAATGTTGAGACAGCTGAATTTTTTTCAGCCACCCCAACATTTATTATAGAGCCAAATTATCTGCTGAGGCTTCCTTCCAGATAAAAAAGAGGAATCGGGAGAAGATACTCCGGATTCCTCTTTCCTCACATTATGCGCGAATTATCCCGCTATTTGTTCTTTACCAGGGCGCTCAGTTTTTCAAGACGCTTCTTATCCATCGGTTTCATGTCTTTCAGCTTATACGGAATTCCCAGCTTTTCATACTTGTTTACAGCCATATTATGATATCCGAGGAGTTCTACCTTATCAACGTGCTGAATGCGCCTTATAAATCCATTTAAGGACTCAATATACTCTTCTGTATCATTATATCCGGGCAGTATCACCTGTCTGATCCACACATGTTTTCCAAAACGGTTGATCGCATCGATCAATTTAAACAGCGTGTCCTGATAGCGTCCGGTCAGATTATGAAATTCTTCCGGATCCACATGTTTAATATCCAGCAGAATCAAATCGGCCACAGCCACAGCCGCTTCCGAATCCTTATCGAAATAGGTTCCGCTGGTATCGATGGCACTTCCAATTCCCTCTTCTTTTAAAGCATTGATAGCTTCTCTCAGAAATTTTCCCTGCATGAGAGGTTCACCCCCGGAGAAAGTAACTCCACCGTCCTCTCCATAGTAAGGAATCCCTCTTTTTGCTCGAGTCACTATTTCTCCGATTGTCGTCCGATGTCCTTCACCGACCCTCCAGGTATCGGGGTTATGGCAATAGGCGCATCTGGCAGGACACCCCTGCAAAAAAAATACGGTTCGTATTCCCGGCCCGTCCACCGCGCCAAAAGTCTCGATGGAGTGCAGCAATCCCATATTCATAGCGTTCATCTCCTAACTAAAAGCTTCATGATAATCAAAATTATACGGCATCAGCTTTACTGCGGCAAGTCAAAAGCAGAAAATAAAACCATTGGCAGCTAAATCATTCAGAAAACCTGCACTCAGCAAATTAAGGCTTTGCCGGTACTGAATCTTTTTACAATCTGTTTCATCACACGGCAGAAATCATTGAAAGCAGAGGCTGAAATTCTCCTTGTAAAAACAGGGCCGTCGCTTCGCGGCGACAGCCCCCGTCATACAGTTCTCGAACAGTCTTCTGTTTACAGACCTTCGTGGAAAGTTCTTTCGATAACTTCTTTCTGGTGTGCTTTGGATAAAGCGTTAAATCTTACAGCATAACCGGATACTCTGATTGTTAAGCTTGGATATTTGTCAGGATTATCATAAGCATCCATCAGAACTTCTCTGTTCAGAACGTTTACATTCAGGTGATGTGCACCCTGTCCGAAGTAACCGCTGAGCAGTTTTACCAGTGTGTCTTTTCTGCTTTCTCTATCCTTGCCTAAAGAATCCGGAGTGATGCTGAAGGTATTGGAAATACCGTCCTGGCAAGTGTTCCAGTCAATCTTGGCAACAGAGTTCAAGGAAGCAACTGCTCCTGTGTTGTCTCTGCAGTGCATTGGGTTAGCACCTGGAGCAAACGGAGTACCGGCTCTTCTTCCGTCAGGAGTATTTCCTGTCTTCTTTCCGTACATTACATTAGAAGTAATGGTCAGTACAGACAGAGTAGTTACGGCATTTCTGTATGCCGGCTGTTTTCTCAGTTCAGCGATGGATTTTTCACTGATTGCAACAGCCAGATTATCTACTCTGTCATCATCGTTTCCGTATTTAGGGAAGTCTCCCTCTGTTCTGAAGTCAACGATAACACCATTCTCATCCTTAATCGGATATACTTTTGCATATTTGATTGCAGACAGAGAGTCAGCTGCTACGGAGAATCCGGCCACACCGAATGCCATCAGTCTCTTAACCTCGGAATCCAGGAATGCCATCTGAGATCTTTCATAATCATACTTGTCGTGCATGAAGTGAATGATGTTCATGATTCTTGCATAAACGCTCATGAGCCATTCCAGATAGATATTGTATCTTCTCCAAACCTCATCGAAGTCCAGAGGACCGTCACCCATCGGTTCCATCTGAGGTCCGATATGCTCGCCGGTTCTTTCGTCGATACCGCCGTTAATTGCCAGTAGCAGCGCCTTTGCCAGATTACATCTTGCTCCGAAGAACTGCATCTGCTGTCCCATTTCGATTGCGGATACACAGCAAGCGATGGAGTAGTCGTCACCATAGCAAGGTCTCATCTTATCATCATTTTCGTACTGGATGGAATCTGTGTCGATGGAAACCTGTGCGCAGAATCTCTTGAAAGGTTCAGGCAGATCCTTGGACCACAGTACAGTCAGGTTTGGTTCCGGTGCAGGTCCCAGATTATACAGAGTGTTCAGATATCTGTAAGTCATCTTTGTTACTCTGTGTCTTCCGTCAGCGCCTACGCCTGCCAGACCTTCAGTGATCCACATAGGGTCACCGCCGAACAGTTCATTGTATTCAGTAGTTCTCAGGTGTCTTGCAACTCTCAGTTTCAGGATAAAGTCATCGATAAATTCCTGAATCTGTTCTTCTGTATATTTTCCGTTAGCCAGGTCTCTTTCTGCATAAACATCAATAAAGGTAGCTGTTCTTCCCAGAGACATAGCAGCGCCGTTTTCTTCTTTAATACCTGCAAGATATGCAAAGTATACCCACTGGATTGCTTCTTTTACGTCAGTTGCCGGTTTGGAGATATCATAACCGTATTTTTCGGCCATTTTCTTGATTTCTTTCAGTGCAGCAATCTGGTTCCAAACTTCTTCTGCCAGTCTTACGTTTTCTTCAGTCATAATAGGTCTGGAAGCAATTTCATCATGGTCAGCCTGCTTAGCTTCAATCAGTCTGTCAATGCCGTAAAGAGCAGCTCTTCTGTAGTCACCGATGATTCTTCCTCTGCCGTAAGCATCAGGAAGACCTGTGATGTAACCCAGATGTCTTGCCTTTCTCATTTCAGGAGAGTATGCTTTGAATACACCGTCATTATGTGTGGTAACATAGTTGAACATAAAGTCGATTTCTTCAGGCAGCTTTTCTCCATATTCAGCAACCTCTTCTCTTACCATTTTGATTCCGCCAAACGGGCAGATACCTCTCTTTAAAGGCTCGTCGGTCTGCAGACCTACGATAATGTCTTTTCCCTCAATGATGTAACCCGGATCATAAGCGTTGATTCTCATGATCTTGCTTGCGTCAACTTTTAAAGTTCCGCCGTTATGTCTTTCTTCAACCAGCAGCTGCTTTACTTTCTCATTAACTTCTGTAGTTCTTTCAGTCGGTCCTGCAAGAAAACTCTCGTCACCGTCATACGGTGTATAATTCAGGTTGATAAAATCGTCAACATTGATTGTGGTTTCCCAAGCTCCGGATTTGAAGCCTTCCCATGCATTGTTCATTGGCTGCGTTCTCCTTTTCTTTATTAAATCATATCAGTTATATTTTTCATCGAAACAAAATGACAGTAAGCCGTATGCAGATCTCCCGGGAAAAACTCTGCTCCGATTTCAGTCTATGTGCCATATAACTTTCTACATCAGGTGTTTACCCCGGCATTTTGGATTTCAATCCACAAAACTATGCTTTTTTCAAAAGTTTCGATGTCATGTGTGAATCTTGTATGTTGTATACAAGATATTTATAAATTTTTGGTTACGCTGTCACAAACCACGCCTTCCCCGTCGTTATGAACAAGTAACCTCTCATTTCCGCCTACATGATACCGCAAAAATACCTTCTCCGTCAACACCCTTTTTTGAACTTTTTTTGTTCTTTTTTATATACTTTCTTTCACCGGTTTTCATCAAAAAAAAACAAAGTGATTTTAAAGGGTTCTGCTCCCGTTTCTTCAATATTTTCGGGAGCTTTCTGGCATACTACTTTCAGGAGGTTCTGCAAATCATGTTAAAAATACTGACAGTCAGTTTCACAATCATTTTTCTGTTCTTTATTCGCCGTGCCCTGATTCCTGCTTTTATCGGACTGATAATCGCCTACGTTCTTGATCCTTATGTTCATTGGATATCAATCAGGCTGGGGAACAGACGATTCCCTGCTGTCATCCTGTCCTATCTGACTGTACTGGCGGCAGCCGCCGCTGTCATATGGGGGTTTGCCAATATCATTGCAGGTAAGCTGGAAACCGGTTCAGTTCAGCAGCTACAAAACTCTTTAAATCATTACTATCTGCAGTATCGGGATTTGTTATCAGATCTTTTCGGATTCACCATAAAGGGTCCCGATATGGTAAAATTGCTCCAGAGCCTTGGAAGCGGAACAGTAAAGCTTTTAATAGGTATGGTGGCAGGTGTTTATCTTCTGAAGGATAAATCTTTTTTTCTGCGACTTGGAAATCAGGCGCTTCATCTGCTGCTTCCCCAAAAAGCCCATGGTCTGGTTCGGGAAATTCTGTTTGAGATCAACGAAGTAGTCTCTGCATTTCTGAGAGGCGTTTTTATAGACTCTGTCGTGGTGGCTTTTTTATCCGCACTGGCACTCTCTTTTCTGGGAGTGGACTTTGCCATATTTATCGGCTGTTTTGCAGGAGTTGCCAACATCATTCCGTACTTCGGACCTGTTATCGGTATCGTACCGGCGTTTTTGTCTGCGCTGGCTGACGGAGGACTGACTCTTGCCATTGCGGCTGCCGCTTCTCTGTTTGCTGTTCAGCAGATAGAATGCAATTTTATTTATCCGCGAATCATTGGAAAATCCACCGGTCTCCATCCTCTGTTCGTTCTTGTTGCCGTCTCCGCAGCAGGAGCTCTCGGTGGTCTTGTCTGGATGATTCTTGCCGTTCCTGCAGCAGGAATTGTCAAAGTTCTAATCTGTAAATGGGCCGAAAACCAGTAAACGAAAACCGTCTCCGTCCTGTCTGCATTTAATCCCGCCTTCTGCAGTAAACCTGTTTCTCGGTGAACACTTTATCCATCGGCCTGTCATGGGATTCCACCGGCACCTGTGTCACCTTCTGTCCTTCAAAAGCCGCAGCTGCAATGTCCGCATTGGTACACCAAGGCAAGTACCGGTCATAATAGCCTCCTCCCATACCCATACGATTACAGCTGTCATCAAAAGCAGTACAGGGACAGATAACAAGATCAATCTCTTCAGGCGAAATTTCAGCAGAGGCCTCACGAATAGGCTCCATAATTCCGCAAGCCCCTTTTTTCCAGCAGTCTGTTCCGCAGGGCACCAGTGCAATCATCTCACTTTTACTGATACACAGCGGAAACGCCGTCTTTTTTCCTTCAGCTTCAGCTATGCGCTCCAGTTTCTCAAGGTGTACTTCCCCTTTCACCCCTTTATAAATCAGGATTGTTCCGGCTCGTTTAAATTCATCGCTTGCAGCTATTTTTTCTGCAATTACGGACGAGAATTCAGTTCTATCTCTTTCCGAAAGCGAGTCCCTTCCGAGAATTCCACTTTTTCGCACTGTGTTTCGCTCTTCCTGCCTTTTCATTTCTCACCACCCATTTCCTCTCTGTTCACCATATAGATGCCGGTGCATACCAGCAGCAACGCGCACAGGCTCTGCTGCCACGGCAGACTGCTGTTTTCGTGAAGAAACACTGCGGATAGGATAACCCCGAAAATCGGTGTTGTAAAACCGAATACCGCTACTTTTGATACGGAATTATATTTGAGAAGAATGCTCCATACCGAATATGCCACGGCAGAAATCAAAGCCATGTAAAAGAGAAGCAGGCATCCCGTCAGGGATATTTCCGGGACTTTTCCGCCAGCCGCAAGTCCTGCTGCCGTCATAATCAGTCCGCCGAGAACAAACTGATAGCCGCTGAGTGCCACCGGATTCTCCTTTGCGGAATAGATTTTAACCAATACAGAAGAGAAAGCGTAAGAAAGACAGGCAATCAGAAGAAATCCCTCTCCGTTTACGGCAATTCCGCCGTCAAGCCCGCCGTTTCCCAGATTCACAAGAACAACCCCTGAAAACCCGATGAGACATCCTGCCCCTTTCAGCCGAGTCAGCTTTTCCTGATGATAGGCAAGACTTGCAAGCAGTACAGCCATGAATACATTGGCGCCTTCCATTATCGAGCCCTTCACCCCTGTGGTGTGAGCCAGACCCACATAGAAAAAAACATACTGCACTGCCGTCTGGCACATACTGATTTTAAATACCATTCCCCAGGATGTCCTTTTGGGCATCAGCAGTTTTTTATCTTTCAGACTGCAGAAACAGATTACCAGAATTCCCGCAAAGGTAAATCTGATACCTGCAAACAGAATCTGTGACCATGTATCTCCGTCACCAATCTCGAATAGCTGATAGCCGATTTTTATACACGGAAAGGCACTGCCCCACAAAAAACAGCAGAGAAGCGCCAGCAGGCATACAATACTGTTCTTAGTCAAAAAGGTTTCTTTCTCTTTCATCTTCCTTCATTCCTTCTTCGCTTGTCTTTTCTTTATTTTAACAATAAAAGGCGTCTGTTGCAACGGGAGATCAAAAAGAGAAAAGCGCCCCTGGACAGCGCTTTTCTCTTTTGTGATGTATGGTGTTATTCAATTATGAGAAACCCCTGAGTCAGTAAATCTATTCTGCTTTCTCTGCAGCTTTTCCCTCTGCCTGATGTTTCTTTTCCAGCTGATCCGCATATTTTTCTCTTGCAATGTCATCCCACAGTTCTGCATTGCGGATACCAAGATCTTCCGGTTCGAATACCGGATCCAGTCCCAGATGCTTCTGTCTTTCATAATCCTTCAAAAGCCTGATTGCCTTTGTGGACAGAATCAGCAGTGCAATAAAGTTTATCCAGCACATGATGCCGATACCGATATCTGCGGTGTTCCATGCCGCAACAGAAGATCTTGTTGCGCCAACCAGAACAATAAGTACAATGATGATTCTGAAGATTGTAGTCCACAGACTTCTGGTCTTTTCATTCTTGTTTCTCAGTACATAAGAAATGTTTACATCTGTGTACAGTACGAATGAAAGCAACGTAGTGAATGCGAAGAAGAATACCGCAACGGCAATGAATGCAGAGCCTACTCCCGGAAGGATGGAATCAATGGCCATCTGAGTGTATCCTACACCTGCAGCCATACCCGGCAGATTTTCAGTAATCATCTCACCGGTCTTTTCGTTTGTAACGTTGTACATTCCGGTGGACAGAATCATGATTGCAGTTGCTGTGCAGACAAACAGCGTATCGACATACACGGAGAAAGACTGCGCCAGGCCCTGCTTTGCCGGATGGGATACTTCTGCAGATGCGGCCGCATGAGCTCCGGAGCCGTAACCGGCTTCATTGGAGTAGATACCTCTCTTTACACCCCACATTACGGTGCTTCCCCAAATTGCGCCGTAAAGGGAATCCATCCTGAATGCGCCTTTGAAAATCAGTCCGAACATTTCAGGAATCTGCCTGAAGTTGATTCCCAGAATAATCAGAGCGATGATAATATATGCAATTGCCATAACAGGAACGATAAGTTCGGAAACTCTTCCCAGTCTCTTTGCACCCCCGAAGGCTACAACTGCCACGCATACAGCCATGGCGATACCGCCAATCCAAGGATTCAGACCGAAAGCGTTATGTGCAGCATCCGCAAAGTTAAATGCCTGAATGGTAGGACCGGTGATGCCGTTAGCCAGGATTGCTGCCAGCGCGAAGATTACTGCGAAAATTTTTGCAAATCCGCTACCGCCCATACCCTTTTCGATATAGTATGCAGGACCGCCCTTGTACTCTCCGTCAATTCTGGTCTTGTAAAGCTGTGCCAGAGCTGATTCGGAGAAAGCAGTGCCGGCACCGATAAATGCGATGATCCACATCCAGAATACCGCGCCCGGTCCGCCGAAACAGATAGCTGTAGCCACACCGGCAATGTTGCCGACGCCGACTCTGCCGCCCAGAGCCAGTGCAAAGGCCTGAAAGGAAGACATACCTTCTTTACTGGTTCTGTCTTCTCTTTTTCTGTCCCGTCCCAGCAGGTAGTGAACCATGTCTTTGAAAAGCCTCAGCTGCGGAAATTTCATGCGCAGTGAAAAGTAAAAGCCTGTTCCAAGCGCCAGAATGATAAGAGGAAGCGCCCATAACACATTGTAAATCTGAGTTGTCAAATTGTCCAAAAAACCCATACAATAACTCCTTTCTTTCTAAAAAGTAATCTATGTAGTGAAAAGTCCTACATACAGTCTATCTGTCTGTTTCAAAAAAACTCAAAAAGAATCAAAAAGCGAAAAGAATTTTTTGAATATTCCTCCGCTTCTGTTTTCATTCAGTATTCAGATTCTTCTAAAATCCGGAGCTATTCACATCGGCTGTCATTCCAGGGTGTTGCGATAAACAATCAGGCCTTCGATGAACTTTGAAATATTGACGCGGCCTCCGGCTTCTCTCTGTCCTCTGATATATTCCATTTCCTCTTTAATATTTTTGAAATCAAAAACATAGTTTGCATAGATCTGAAACACTTCACTGCCGTAATCTTCAATTCCTAAAACAGCCACATTATACAGTCCCTTCTTAATCGCTCTGCGAATCCGCTGCTCCAGATTTTTAGGAGTTTCTCCTTTCTCTTCCGCAACCTGTATCAGAATTTCTTTCTGATAACCGCATTCTTTGTTATCCAAATACCGGCACACATCGATGATATCGGCTGTTCCTTTCTCTCCCAGCATCCCCAGCAGGCCAAGAAAGAGTCTCAGTTCCCGGGAAGTTTTTTCAAAAGACTGCGAAACAGAATCTCTGCTTTCTCTGACAACACTATTCTGAGACAATTCCTCACCTGCAAACATCCCCCGAATATTGCTTACAATACTGTTCATCTTAATCTTATCTGCCACATTCTGCAAAACCTTTTCAATCTCGATAACGTTGACAGGTTTGTTGACAAAGAACTCAACTCCCGCATGATAGGCCTGTTCAATCATAGACTTGTCGGCCACCTTGGAAAGCATTACAAAACTGATCTCCGGCCGTTTTCTCTTTACATTCTGAACAAGGGCAATTCCGTCCATACGACTCATCAGCAGATCCGCCAGAACAATATCCGGTTTTAATTCAATAATCTCCTCCGCAGCATCAACCGGATCTGTTGCATAGCCGATCACTTCTCCCAGATTCCTGCTCTCGATGAGATTTTCCAGGGTCTTTACAATTCCAATCTCATCATCAATCAGATAATACTTCATACTCTGCCTCCTCAAAATCGCCTTTCTCCAAAGTAATCACAAACTCTGTAAATTCCCCCGGTACACTTTTCACTCCAATACTGCCGCCAAAACAGTTTTCCACATAATCCTTCACCAGCGAAAGACCCACGCCCCTCTGTGTCTTTCCTGTCTGCGGATCAAACTTAGTGGAATAAAACTCCAGAAAAACTGTATCCAGTTTATTCTCCGGAATTCCCGGTCCGTTGTCTTTCACCTTCAGAATATACTGCTCCTTCTCTTCGGAAAGCGTCAGATTCACCTTTCCCCCCTGCTCACCCATTGCTTCAATGGCATTGAGCATCAGGTTCCTTATCACAGACATCATTTTGAAATACTGCTCCACAAAAAAATTGGTCCTGAGCCGCGTATGTATTTCAACGGCAAAACCCTTCCGTTTAATCAGACTCTGCATATTGAGCCGTTCAATGGAAACAATATCCCTCATACTCATTTTTCTCTCATGTACCCTGTCTAAATACGTATCTTTCAGCACATCGAGAATATTCAGATAATCACCTTTTACCTCATGAGCATTCTTAGAGATATCCAGGGCTCGATCTCTCAGTCCTCGGGGCATTTCCAGTTTTTCCATATCCTGATACAGTTCAAAGGCCTGTCGCATAATATCTTCGATTTCTGCAGTATTCTTCTCCATGACATAAAGTTCACTTTCAAATACAGAAGCCTGAATGAGAAGCTTTCTGTATTCCTTATCATGTTCCTGGCGAAGCAGCAGATTAGAATAGGCCTCCATTGCCAGCAGTATCACCTGTATCAGCACGGTTCGCAGAAATGCCACCACCAGCAGAGATGTGATGACGCCGCCGTCAAATAGGAATATCCCCTGCAACAGGCTTCTTGCCAGCATTTCCATGCAGTTGGACAATAGATCACAGCAGAAAATGACCATGGGAAAATTTCGGATATCCTTCGGTCTTCTGATTAGATACCGGTAAATCAAAGTATAAAAAACACCATAAGAAAAGAAAAAAAACGCATCGGGAACAGCCATAAAGGCAGCCTCCCCGGGAGTTCCGTCATTGATGACAATCACCGCCAGCCGAAACAGCGGAGAAAAAATTCCCGAACATACTCCCACATAAACAGGAGACAGATCTTCGTAGCAGTATACAAAGATAGACATGACCACTACTGACATGGCAATGATAAATCCGTCTGTAAGAAAATTAAAGTTTATCTGTGATGCAACGGATACAAAGAATGCGATAAAAACCGTCTTCTGAATCTTTTTCATAACTTTCTGTCCTTTCCCTGTGGAATATTTTAACAGAAAATACCCGTTATTTCAATCCGAAATCCTTTGTTTCCAAGAGCCTTTGTAAAATGCTTTCTTTGAATTATATGTTTTTCTAAATGTTTTTTCTCTGACAGCTGAAAAAAGGAAATACCGGCGATAATACCGGTATTTCCCTCAATATATGTTTCTTTTTATTATTTAAGCTCATTAAAACTTAACGCCGTTTTTTTCTGTTTCAGACTGACTGCTATGGCAAAAATTCTCGCTGTATCGATGCAGGTCATGACAGGGAGCCCGTGCTCAATTGCCTGTCTTCTGATTGGAAAAGTATCTGCACCAATGATATTCATAGCCTTCGGCGTATTGATAACAATCTGTATTTTTTCTCCGATCATAGGGATTACGCTGTCATAAGCCAAAGGTTCTGCGTTGACTCCATATTCCGACAGAAAATCCGCAGTGCCTTTTGACGCATAGAGTTTAAATCCCAACCGACCATACTCTCTGATGATATCTGCCGTACGTTCTGTCTTATCATGATCTTTCAGAGAAACAAACACTCCGCCCCTTTCCGGTATATCTGTTCCGGCTGCGAGAAATCCTTTGTAAATCGCCTTATTCAGGTCCTCATCGATACCAAGAACTTCACCTGTGGATTTCATCTCAGGACCTACGGCCACATCCACATCTGTCAGTTTAGAATCTGAGAATACCGGAATCTTTACCGCATAGTAATTCTGACTGCGATAAAGACCCGTGCCCCATTCCAGATCTGTCAGTTTCTGCCCCGTCATCACTCCTACCGCGATCTTCACCATAGGAACTCTGGTCACCTTGCTGAGAATCGGCACTGTTCTGGAAGCTCTCGGATTGACTTCAATAACGTAGATTTTCTCTCCGTCCCATGCGTACTGTATATTGACAAGTCCTACAATGTGCAGTGCTCTGGCGATTTTCTTGGTATAGAGCACCAGCTGTGAAATCACTTCATCCGGCAGACTGTAAGGAGGATATACACAGCAACTGTCGCCCGAATGAACTCCGGTACGCTCCACATGCTCCATGATGCCCGGAATCAGGACATCTTCTCCGTCAGCAACCGCATCTACTTCTATTTCCTTGCCTTCTATATATTTGTCAATCAGAACAGGATGCTCATGAGACAGCTTTACGGCTTCTTTCAGGTATTTTAACAGTTCATCGTCATTATAGACCACCTGCATGGCCCTGCCGCCGATGACAAAGGAAGGCCGCACCACCAGTGGATAGCCCAGACGTTCCACTGCCTCAAATGCCTCTTCTCTGGTTCTCACCGCACATCCCTTCGGCGTGGAAATCTCCAGAAGATCAAGAAGTTCAGAAAACTTTTCCCTGTCTTCCGCCAGATCAATGTATCTGTTCTGAGTTCCCAGAATCCTGATACTTCTTTCCGCAAGCTTTGCTGCGAGGTTCAGCGATGTCTGTCCGCCCAGCTGCAGAATAACACCCTCCGGTCGTTCCTGCTTGATAACATTCATCACATCATCAGTATGAAGGGGTTCAAAATACAGCTTGTCTGAAGTATCAAAATCTGTGCTGACTGTTTCAGGATTGTTGTTGATAATGATAGCCTCATACCCCAGTTCTTTCAGCGCCCAGACTCCCTGCACGCAGCTGTAGTCGAACTCTATACCCTGACCGATTCTGATAGGACCCGAGCCTACCACCAGAATTTTCTCATGGGCTGATTTTCTGCTTTCATTTTCTCCTCCGTAACTGGAATAATAATAAGGAGTCAAAGCTTCAAATTCTCCGGCACAGGTATCAACCACCTTATATACCGGATAAATATCGTGATAGATTCGGATATCCTGCAGAACCGCTCTGTCAAGTCCCGTCAAATCCAGAATTTCATCGTCGGTAAAACCTCTGTACTCCGCCTCTCTGATCAATTCAGCAGTCGGTTCGGAATTTTTCAGAGTCTTTTCCATCTGTACAATCCCAAAAAATTTATTGAGGAACCAGCGGTCGATTTTTGTCATTTCAAAAATATCATCTACTTCAGCAAGACCGCGCCTGAAAGCTTCTGCAATACAGAAAATGCGCTCATCATCACAGGCAGCCAGTTTATCCATTAGTTTCTCGTCGCTGAGGGCTGTGACATAAGGGATTCTAAGTCCCGTTCCTTCCACCTCTAAAGAGGCGATTGCTTTCAGCAAAGCGCTTTCAAAGTTTCTGTCTATGGCCATTATCTCGCCGGTGGCTTTCATCTGAGTTCCCAGTTTTCTGGAAGCAGTTCTGAATTTATTGAAAGGCCATTTGGGAAATTTCACCACGCAATAGTCCAAAGCGGGCTCAAAGCAGGCGCTGGAGCCCTGCGTCACGTAATTCTTCAGTTCATCCAGACTGTAGCCGATGGCAATCTTTGCCGCGATCTTTGCAATGGGATAACCTGCGGCTTTGGAGGCAAGTGCCGAAGATCTGCTTACTCTCGGATTTACTTCGATGACAATATATTCATCCAGATCCGGATTTAAGGCAAACTGCACATTACAGCCACCTTCAATTTCCAGACTTCTGATAATTTTCAGTGCAGAATTTCTCAGCATCTGATACTGGCTGTCATTTAAGGTCTGTGTCGGTGCCACAACAATGCTGTCACCGGTATGTACACCTACAGGATCCAGATTTTCCATAGAACAGATAATGATACAGTTGTCCTTTCCATCCCTGATAACTTCATATTCGATTTCTTTCCATCCTGCAACGGATTTTTCCAGCAGAATCTGACCGATTGCACTCTTCTCCATGCCCAGACGGCAGAAATGATCCAGTTCTTCATCATTATGAGCTATTCCGCCTCCTGTTCCTCCAAGGGTATAAGCAGGCCGTATGATGACAGGATACCCGATTTTTTCCACAAAGCTGCGGCATTCTTCCATGGTCGTGGCTATGGTACTGTCCGGAATCGGTTCTCCGATTTCCATCATCAGTGCCTTAAAGGCTTCTCTGTCTTCGGCTTTATGAATACTGTCACGATTGACGCCCAGAAGTCTTGCTCCGTATTTTTCAAAGATTCCTTTTGCATCCAGAGACATGGCCAGATTCAGGCCGGTCTGTCCTCCAAATCCCGCCAGAACTCCTTCAGGCCGTTCCTTTTCTAAAACAGCCGTCACCGCTTCTTCCGTAATCGGTTCCAGATATACTTTATCGGCGATACCGTTATCCGTCATGATGGTCGCCGGATTACTGTTAATCAGAATGGTTTCAATGCCTTCTTCAGATACAGCCTTACAGCATTGCGTGCCCGCATAGTCAAACTCAGCAGCCTGTCCGATGACGATGGGTCCGGAACCGATAATCAGAACTTTTTTCAGCGTAAAATCTCTAGGCATTACAGGGTACCTCCTTCCATCAGCGCAATGAATTTATCAAACAGATAGCCTGTGTCGTCAGGCCCCGGGTTGGATTCCGGATGAAACTGCACTGAAAAAACAGGTTTATTGAGATGGCGCATACCTTCCACCGTACCGTCATTCAGATTCAGATGAGTCACTTCCAGACCTTTTAATATGATGCTTTCCGCCTTTACCGCATATCCGTGATTCTGGGAAGTAATATAGCTCCTGCCGTTGTCTTTGTCAAATACTCCGTGATTACAGCCTCTGTGCCCGTATTTCAGCTTATAAGTACTGCCTCCCTGAGCAAGCGCAATCAGCTGATGTCCCATACAGATTCCGAAAATCGGCATCTGATTGGGTCCGTAATTGCTGTTGGTAATCAGTTTTTCAATAATGGTCACCGCCTCAGAAGCCGCTTCAGGATCTCCCGGTCCATTGGTCAGAAATACACCGTCCGGCTTATCTTCAAGAATGATCCTTGCTTTTGTCCCGTAGGGATAAAGCTTCAGACTGCATCCCCTGTCATAGAGGTCTTTCAGAATGCTTTTCTTAACTCCGAAGTCCAGCACCGCAACCCTGTATTTTTCGCATGGATTCTTCCATGTCTCCACCTGCTGCACGCCTGCTGTTTTCATCTGATCTCCGCGAAGTTCCCCATCCTCGCAGATTTTTTTAAGCGCCTGCAGTGACAGAGCCTCCGTGGTAATAACGCACTTCTGATTTCCCGAATCTCTCAGTTTCCTCGTAATCTCTCTGGTATCCACATCATAAATTCCCGGGACCTTCTGCTCTTTCAGCCACTGATCAATATTCATCACTGATTTCCAGTTGCTCGGCGCAAAACATACATCCGCCGCAACAACGCCAAAGGCGTGAATCCGTTCCGACTCATAATCTGTCTCGTTAATGCCGTAATTCCCCAGCATAGGATAAGTCACGGTAATAATCTGTTCCTTATAGGAAGGATCTGTCAGCATTTTCTGATATCCCGTCATGGCAGTGTTGAATACCAGTTCGCCGACTCTTGTTCCCTCAAATCCAAATCCCTTTCCTTTATATACTGTACCGTCCTCCAAATACAGAATTCCTTTCATCGGCAGCTCCTTTCCCTGTTTTATTCTAAATCAGCAGTATACTACTAAAATTATAAACATGCAAGGAAAAATTATATTTTTTCACATTTTCTTATTTTTATGTAATATTCCCTTGATTTTATGTCAGAAGTATGTTATATTACATTCATTGATTGATTTTTATTCACAATAATAAATATTTATTATATTCGGAGGGAAGAACAATGGCTAAGGAAAAAATTGTACTGGCCTACTCAGGCGGCCTGGACACATCTATCATTATCGCATGGTTAAAAGAGAATTACGACTGCGAAGTAATTGCGGTCTGCTGCAACACAGGTCAGAAAGAAGACTTTGACGCAGTAGAAAAGAAAGCTTACGCTACCGGAGCAGATAAAGCTTACATCGTGGATATCCGTGAAGAATTTATTACCGATTATATTTATCCGACTCTCAAAGCTGATGCGATCTATGAAAACGACTATCTGCTGGGAACATCCATGGCAAGACCTCTGCAGGCTAAGAAGATTGTAGAAATCGCCGAAAAAGAAGGCGCATTCACCATCGCCCACGGCTGTACAGGCAAAGGAAACGATCAGGTTCGTTTTGAGTCCACCATTCATGCACTGAATCCAGCGATTAAAATTATTGCTCCATGGAGAATCTGGGATCTCCAGTCCCGTGAAGAATGTATCGAGTATGCTCATGCCCACAACATTCCGATTGCTCAGACTGTAGAAAAGATTTACTCCAGGGACGAAAACATCTGGCACATCAGTCATGAAGGAGGAAATCTGGAGAACCCATGGAACGAACATAAACCTGATATCCACGTTCTTTCCAGAACTCCCGAAGACGCTCCCGATACACCTACCTTTGTGGAAATCGACTTTGAAAAAGGAATTCCTGTTGCCATCGACGGCAAAAAAATGAGTCCTATTGAACTGCTGACCACCTTAAACAAGCTGGGCAGCGAAAACGGAGTAGGCACCATCGATATCATTGAAAACCGTCTGGTAGGAATGAAGTCCAGAGGCGTATACGAAACTCCGGGCGGAACCATTCTCTTTGCCGCACACAAAGATCTGGAAAAGCTGATTCTTGACAGAGACACTCTTCAGTACAGAAATATCGTCTCTCAGAAATTTGCTCAGCTGGTCTACGACGGCCTGTGGTTCACTCCGCTGCGCAAAGCGATTTCCGCATTTGTTGACGAGACACAGGAACTTGTGACAGGTACAGTTAAGATGAAACTGTACAAAGGAACAGCCTGGCCGGTTGCAAGCAAATCACCTTATTCATTATATAACGAAGAATTCGCCACTTTCAGCGCTGATGAAGTTTACGATCAGAGTGATGCAGAAGGTTTCATCAACCTGTTCTCCCTGCCGCTGAAAATCAGAGCCATTCAGAAACAGAATCTGGAAGGAATTCCGGAAGCACAGAAAGCACTGCCAAAACAGATCTTCAAAGGCGGATCTTTCGTAGAATAAAACACAAGAAGTTAACTGCCATGCAGAACTGATTTCTCTCGAATATAAAATTCACCTTTACAATGACAAAGAAGGTGCTGAACATCATCGACTCAGATGTTCAGCACCTTCTTGTCTGTGCCGCAGTTAACCTGAATAGCCTGTTTTCATAAAGGAAACCATACTCGTCAGGCACAAAAAGGGCCGCTGCTCCTTCGACGATCATTCGTCTGTTTCACAACGGCCCTATGGCATTTACATATTTTCTCAGATAGCTGAATTAAGCGAAAGTAATCACTGTACCGGTCTTTCCTTCCAAAGCATCGATTGCTTTGTCAAGAGAAGTGATGATCGCTTTCTTATTCGGATAAGCTCTGACAAATTTCATTGCAGCTTCAACCTTCGGCAACATGCTTCCCGGAGCAAACTGACCCTCTTCAATATATTTCACTGCATCTTCCAGATTCAGAGTATCCAGATCTCTCTGATCAGGCTTGTTGAAGTTTACAGCAACCTTTTCAACTTCTGTCAGGATCATCAGCACATCAGCCTTTACCTGTTCGGCAAGCAGTTCAGCTGCAAAATCCTTATCGATAACGGCAGCCACGCCTTCCAGAGAACCGTCGGCATTTTCAATAACAGGAATACCGCCGCCTCCGCAGGAAATTACAATAGAAGTATCCCACAGTTTTTTCACTGCATCAATTTCAACAATTTTTCTAGGCAGCGGAGAAGCAACTACTCTTCTCCAGCCTCTTCCGGCATCTTCCTTCATAGTGTAGCCTTTTTCTGTCTCCAGAGCTTTTGCTTCTTCTTCAGAATAGAAAGGTCCGATAGGCTTGGTCGGATTCTGGAATGCTTTGTCGCTCTTCTCCACGATCATCTGGGTAGCAACAGTCAGAACAGGAACGTTTCTTCCCTTTTTGTTCAAAGCATATTTCAAAGCCTGCTGCAGGTGATATCCGATATAACCCTGCGACATTGCTCCGCAAACATCAAACGGCATTGCAGGAGTCACATCCTTGGCGGTTTCGGACGCAAGAAGGATTCTTCCCACCTGTGGTCCGTTTCCGTGAACCAGACCGATTTCATAGCCTTTACAGCTGATTTCAGCAATATACTGACAAGTCTTTTTAACAACTTCTAACTGAGCCTCTGCAGTAGGATCTGCTTTTCCGGACTGCAGTGCATTTCCGCCTAAAGCGATAACAATTTTTTCTGCCATAATTCTTAATCTCCTAATTATAAATCGTCACGATTTACAGGGCAGGACATACATCTCGGGCCGCCTCTTCCTCTGGACAGCTCTGCACTTGGAATGGTCAGAACCTTGACGCCTCTCTTATCCAGTAAATCGTTAGTTACATAGTTTCTCTCATAAGTTACTACGGTACCCGGAGCAATACACAGAGTATTGGAACCGTCATTCCACTGTTCTCTCTGCGCAGCCATCAAATCGTTTCCTCCGCAGCGGATCAGATCTACTGCAGGCAGATTCAGAACCTTGCTCAGAATGTGATCAAGAGAATCTGTTACAGACTTGAAGTTTGCCTTTCCGTCTTTGCCCAGGGTGATTTCAAACAACTGAAGCGGTCCTTCGATTTCAGGATGAATGGTGAACTTGTCATAGTCAACCATGGTAAATACGGTATCCAGATGCATGAAAGCTCTTCTCTTCGGAATATCGAATACCAGCACTCTCTTGAAAGTGGACTTGTTCAGCATGTTCTCTGCAAATCTTTCAATAGCAGGCGCTGTGGTTCTTTCGCTGAGACCGATTGCAACGGTTTCTGCATTAAGTACCAGCACATCTCCGCCTTCAATGGAATATTCATGATCGTAGTCATACCAGATCTGTGAACCTTCCGGTGCAAAATCCTTATTATGAAGGAACATATATTTCAGAAGCAGGGCTTCTCTTCTTCTTGTAGTAGTGCTCATGTGATGGATATTGAGACCGTTTCCTACACATGCACCAGGGTCTCTGGTGAAATACAGGTTCGGCATCGGATCCATGTAGAACGGATAAGAAGACGAAATGAAGTCAGCCAGAGATTTGGTCTCCACCTGAATTTCATCTCTCTTGACACCGGCAATCAACTTAGTTACCATAGCTTTCACATCCATGTTGATCAGATAGTCAAAAATCGCCTCTCTAACACCAATTGAATTAAGATTGCTTTCATCTAAGAATTTATTTAAAAATTCCTCTTTTACAGCCTTGTCCTTCAATGCCTTGGCAGTTTCATCAACATAGTAGATTACTTCTACACCGTTTTCTCTCAGGACTTCGGCAAATCTGTCGTGCTCCTGCTGTGCCACCTTCAGGAAAGGAATATCGTCAAACAACAGCCTTTCGAAGTTGTCAGGAACCAGACCTTCTACTTCTTCCCCGATTCTGTGAAGAAGCACTTTATTTAATTTTCCTATTTCAGAATAATTATGGATTCCAGGTTTCATAATTTTCTCCTCGCCTTTACTGTAAACCCTAATGGTTCATGATGAGTAAATCCAACGCCGCGGATTTCAGACCGCGGCGTCTGAGTCATAAATTAAGCGATGGTAGCTACGATAACAGCTTTGATTGTGTGCATTCTGTTTTCAGCTTCGTCGAATACAACGGAGTTCTTGCTTCTGAATACTTCGTCAGTCACCTCGCGAATGTCATAGCCGGCTTCCTTCTGAGTCTTAGCCATAGTTGTTTCAAAGTCATGGAAGGATGGCAGGCAGTGCATGAATAAGCAGTCAGGATTTTCAGTTGAAGCCATCAGTTCTTCTGTTACCTTGAATGGAGTCAGCAGTCTAACTCTTTCAGGAATTTCTGCTTCTTCACCCATGGAAGCCCATACGTCAGCGTAGATTACATCTGCACCCTTCAGGCAAGCAGGATCGGAAGAGATTTCAATTGTTGCGCCTGTTTCTTTAGCAACTTCCTGTACCTTTGCGATAACATCCTGATTCAGCTCAGCTTTCAGTTCATCAGGACCATATGCAACATAGTGCATACCCATCTTTGCACATCCGTACATCCAAGCATAGGACATGTTGTTTCTGATATCTCCGGAGAATACAACCTTAACTCTGTTCAGCGGTTTTGCACAGTGTTCTTCAATAGTCATCAGGTCAGCCAGAATCTGAGTTGGATGATCAACATCAGTCAGACCGTTCCATACAGGAACGCCTGCATATTTTGCAAGACCTTCAACAACTTCCTGATCAAATCCTCTGTATTCAATACCGTCATAGAATCTGCCCAGTACCTTAGCAGTATCTTCCATAGTTTCTTTCTTGCCCATCTGGGAACTTCCGGAATCCAGGAATGTTACACCAGCGCCTTCATCCATAGCTGCTACTTCAAAAGCGCATCTTGTTCTTGTGGAAGTCTTTTCGAACAACAGCACGATGTTCTTACCTTTCAGAATCTGATTGCAGATACCTGCTCTTTTCTTGGCCTTCAGGTCATGAGCCAGATCTAACATATATCTGATTTCTTCCGGTGTGAAATCCATGAGTGTTAAAAAGCTTCTTCCTTTTAAATTTACTGCCATAGCTTTAGTCTCCTTTTCTCTTTAGAATTCGCGATAATTTTTCATTGATTTAAATAGTTTAACTCTCTTTACAGAAATCATACTATATTTGTCAAAAAATTAAAGTACCAGTACTTCAGTTTTTTTATATACCAGTTTCAGGTAAAAGTTACACAAAAAAGCCAAAAACTGCGGTATACCGCAGTTTTCCGTTAACGTCGTTCAGCTTTGTCCAGCAGTTCTTCGATGATTTCTACGAAATTTTCCATACCCAGTCTGATCCTCGCTTCGGTTTCAAAGGAATAATTCAGTCTGATCCGGTTTTGACCTCCATTGCGATCGGGATAGAAAATTTCCCCCGGGATGACTGAAATTCCCCGCTTTGCACAGGCATTAACCACCATCTTGCTGTCCACTTTTTCCGGAAGACAGCACCATATGTACACGCCGCCCCTGGGCTTGTCATAGTGCAGTCCCAAAGATGTCAGTCTGTCTAAATAACTGCACATCAGATCTCTTTTTTTCCTGTTTAACTCTGTAATTCTTCGGGCATTCTCATAGTATTTTCCCTCTGTAATATATCTTGCCAGCAGTTTCTGTGTCATCCAGTCCAGTGACATAATACGGATGGAAACCAGATAGCTGAGCGCCTTGATCAGTTTGTCAGGCCCCACCACAAAAGCCATGGAAAGTCCCGGAACAAAGGTCAGAGAAAAAGAATAAATGTAGATCACATTTTCACTGCGATCCATGGACTTTAACGTAGGTTTTGTCATACTCTCGAAGGAAAGCTCAGATGCCGCATCCTCTTCAATGATCGGCAGCCGATACCGGTTGGAGAGCTCCAGGATCTTTTGTCGCCTCTCAACAGACAGAATATTCCCTGTAGGGTCATGATAACTGGAACTTACATAAATAAACTTCGGGCGGTGAGTTTCTATCAGCGCCTCCAGGTTTTCACAGATCATGCCGTCATGATCGACCGGTACAGTGACGGCCTTGCATCCGGCAAGCTCGATAACCCGATATACATCCGGTGAAACGGGTTCCTCAATGATGACCTTGTCGCCCTCTTTCAGCATGGCAGTAATGATAAAGTCCAGAGCCTGATTAGTTTCGGAAAGAATCTGCACCTGACTGAGTCCGGCTTTGATTCCTTTTGTTCTCAGATAGGAAATCACCTGCCTCCGCAGGGTAAGATCACCCTGATAAGGAGTCAGAAATGATCCCCTTCTTCCCTGCTCATTAAGAATCGCCGCAAGATCTGCTCCAAGATTTCCCTCTCCGTACACTGCCGGCGGCATTCCTGTGGAAAAAGAAATATTATTGGCCTCCGTAAAGCGAAGGAAAATATCGTCAAATGTCCGCTCCATGTCCTGATATTCGTCTTTCAGCACTACGCTCCAGTTTACTTTTTTCCTCACATCAGGTTCATAAAAGTCTCTGCTTCGGTAAGTAACCCGATATCCAACCCCCCTGACTGACTCTATCAGCTCCTGATCCTTCAGATTGGAATATGCCTTTATCACCGTGTTCCGATGTACACCCAGCAGCTGAGAAAGAGCACGCTCCGAAGGCAGAACCGCTCCGTCAGAAAGCTGACCGCTCAAGATCAGTTCCTTAACCTGATCGGCAATCTGCCAGTAGATTGGTGTTCTGATGTTTTTATCTACACTGATCTGCACGGTCTCTTACGCCTTCTTTCCGTGAAACTGATAGTAACAGACTTCCAGCCGGCCATTATAAAGCTTTCTGCGCCGATCTGCCGGCCGTCCCATGATCTTGTCTTCTACGGTTTTGTCCGTGGTCACCATAAACAGGGACCATGTAGGATTCTCGGCAAAAAACTCTCTGTACTTCAGATAAATGTTTTCTATCTGCTGCTTTTCTCCGATTCTCTCTCCATAGGGAGGATTTGTAATGATAATTCCCCCCGGCTCTTTTGCCTGTATTTTACTCATATTCATTCGCTTAAAGACAATACAGTCATCCACTCCCGCTTCTATGGCGTTCTCCTCTGCTGCCTCAATGGCTTTGGGGTCCACGTCAAAAGCGAAAATAGACAGATCCGCATCGTAATTGACAGCCTCAAAGGCCTTCTTTCTTTCTTCTTTCCATATCTCTGCGGGAATCAGCTCCCAGTCCTCAGAAGCAAAGCTCCGATTCAAGCCAGGCGCAAGATTTCTTCCTATCATGGCAGCCTCAATGGGAATGGTTCCGGAGCCACAGCAAGGGTCCATCAGAAGCCGCCCCTCTTTCCAGAAAGAGAGCTGTACCATGGCGGCCGCCAGTGTCTCCTTGATAGGGGCCGCTACGTCGCATACCCGATATCCCCGTTTGTGCAGTCCCGCACCGCTGGTGTCCACGGTAACGGTAACATTATCCTTCAGAATCGTTACCTTTACCGTGTAGGAGGCTCCTGTTTCCTCAAAGTGATCCATGCAGTAATACTCACGGAGTCTCTCCACGATAGCTTTTTTGACGATGCTCTGACAGGCAGGAACACTGTGAAGCTTAGATTTTACGGAAGTTCCGATCACGGTGAATTTCCCGTCCGGAGGGATAAGTTCTTCCCAGGCTATAGCTTTTGTCTGCTGAAACAGTTCCTCAAACTCCAGTGCCTTGAATTCTCCCATCTTCAAAAGTACCCGGTCTGCCGATCTCAGCCATAGATTACTCCTGACAATCGCCCGTTCATCGCCCAGATATGTGATTTTTGCATCTTCAGACCTAAGGATCTTATATCCCAAAGTCTGTATTTCTCTCTTTACCACAGCTTCAAGGCCAAAAGTGGCGGTGGCAACCAGTTCTAATTTCATAAACACTCCATATCTTCCATAAATACTGATATTACTATGATACCTGTTTTTCAGCCGGGTGTAAAGAAAAGATTGGAAAAACAGGTCGCCAGACTGCTGCAGTGTCCGTTGCTCATCCACTGTTGCAGCCGGAAACCCCGTCTCTCGCAGACTGTCTGCCGGTGCGCTTGCAGCATCTGAAACAATACCCGAGAAAAGAAATCATGGCAAAGGCTTTTTTCATTCCGGCAGTTTCTGAAAGACGCAGGAACTGCCGGAATGAAACACAAAAAAAGGGCTCTATGTCAAATGTTGGGGTGGAGCCCAATCCAAACAAAGAAAAGTGTTATGAGAGACGGAGTTAATCCGTCTCTTTTGTCATTCTACTTTTTCATACAATGTAATATGCGGGTTCTGAAGCGTGAAAACGAGGGCAT
>CASEOD010000030.1 GCA_949289445.1 uncultured Eubacteriales bacterium | reverse complement strand
AGTACTATACTAACCTTTCTGTGGACCTTTAACACATTTGAAACCATCTGGCTGTTGACTGGAGGGGGGCCTAATGGTCACACGTTTACGCTTCCAATCCTGTCCTATTATACAGCCTTTGTACGTCAAGATATTTCTTATGCCTCAGCCATAGCGGTTATGATGATCGCGGTACTTTTGGTGATCAGCCTGGTCTATTTCAGATTCCAGTTTGGAAAGGAAAAGGAGGAGTAAGGGATTGAGCGGCAGGAAAAAAATATGGAAGGATATTTTGACTTACGTGGTGCTGGTGATCGCAGTCTGTATTTTTACTTTGCCTACAGCTGCTATGATAGGGACAGCTTTTAAGGGGGACAGCAGAGCTCTTTCAGATAAAGGATTGTTTCCAAGTCATCCTGAGCTCTCCGCCTTTCGTGCGGTTCTTCGGTCAGATTTTATGATGTCGGCGCTGAACAGTTTGAAAATTGGTCTGGTCGTAACGGTTTTTTGCATCTTTTTTGCAATTTTAGCCGGTTATGCCCTGTCCAGGTATAGAAGCCGGGGATTGGGATCGTTCCAGATGGGGCTGCTGGTGCTGCAGATGTTTCCTATGATGCTGATGTTGATGCCCCTGTTTATGATTTTTAAAGCTTTGAGAATTACAGATACGCACTGGTCGCTGATTTTAAGCTATACTTCCCTGAACCTTCCTTTTTCAATTTGGATGATGAAAGGATTTTTTGACACGGTTCCCTATGAAATGGAAGAATCAGGGCTGATCGATGGCTGCAGCCCACTTCAGTGTATGATGAAGCTGGTGCTGCCAGTGTCAATTACAGGTATTGTAACGGTAGGAATCTTTACGTTTCTTAATGTTTGGAATGAGTACACGTTTGCTAATATTTTTGTCACATCGCCGGAAAAGATTACGCTTACAGTAGGCCTGCAGAAATATGTATCGAAAAACCTCAATTCTTGGGGACAGATGATGGCAGCCTCTACGCTGGGGATTGCTCCATCGATTATTTTCCTGCTGTTCGCGCAAAAGCATATTGTCCGGGGGCTAACATCCGGTGCGGTTAAGGGATAAAAGTAAGAAATTAGTTTAAAAATGAAGAAGGAGGTTGGAAAAATGATTGATCTTCTGCTGACGGGCGGAACAGTTGTAACCATGGACCAAGAACGGCGTATCATTGAAAATGGAGCAGTCGCCGTAGATCAAGGGAAAATTCTCTTTGTAGGAACAAAGGAAGAGGCAGATAATCGTTTCACAGATGTGAAAAAAAAGATTGACTGTAAAGATCATGCAATTATGCCGGGGTTTATTGACGTTCACGGGCATGGGGGACATGCTCTGATTCGAGGAGCAATCTTTGATACCAGTAATTGGATGGCGGCAGTGACCCAGCTTTATAATCACTATGTAACGGACGATTACTGGTACTTTGAAGGAAGGGTCAGCGCTCTGGATCATCTGAGGGCCGGTATCACCACTTCCGTGTGTATCATAGGAGCTCAGCAACGCTGTGATGATCCGATTTTTTCTATAAATCATGCCAAAGGATATTCTGATGTAGGGCTTAGAGAAGTTGTATGTACCGGACCCAGTCAGCC
>CASEOD010000029.1 GCA_949289445.1 uncultured Eubacteriales bacterium | reverse complement strand
TAGCTTTATACTATTCCACATAAGTTTGCTATACTATGACTAATTTAGATAGTTAGCTAGATAATTAGCAATATAATAAGTTTGATTTGACGGTAGGAGATAAAGTGACAGCTGTTCAGCCGCCTTTCCTCATTACATATTGCTTTTGCTTTTTCAATATCAGATGCACTGTTTATAAAATCCCTAAATCCTTGATGGTCAGAGCGATTACAGTAATCGTCTGCTAAATTCGATGGTTCTCTTATCAAAAAAACTATCCTTGACGCCTCCGTTAATTGATTAGCTTCTTCCAACGTAAGATGACAGTCACACAATACAATCTGATTTTGTGAAAGCCGAATCAAATCTAATAACACAAAATCTAATTGTTCTCTTGTGTTGTCAATCAGCCATTTTTTATATTCCTCTACAGTATACAGTACGTCCAAAAATGCATCAGCATCTTTAAAGACTTTATTCATCGATGGTTGAAAAGCAGGATTTGAAATTTTCTGATGATTTGCAAACTGCTTATCAATATCATAAACGAATAAATTGTGTCGTTTAGCTAATTCACGTGAAATCGTTGTCTTTCCACTGCAATGGGTTTCGGTTATAAAATAAACATTTTTTAGATATTCTCTGATTACATTATCTTGAGTTATCATTACAAAATCTCCTAAATGGTTTTTAGTATTTTGTTTGTACATAAAACCATTTAATACAGTTTCATGTACTTAGGATATTTCTTAAACGCAAGGATGCCGTCATATTTTTCACCTCTCTAACATTCAGCTTACTGGTTTATACGCCATAATTATAGCAACTGTATATGACTTTTTCAATTATAATACTGTATTGCACAAAAAAGCAAAGCCAACCATCCTCGTCAACTGTCAAGATGAACGGGCTTCGCCCGTCGTTGGCAAGTGCGTCCGTCCCTACTTATGTGGCAGACAAGAGAGCGAAAACAACGAGTGCTTTCGCCCTCGTATAGTATGGGTTTTTCTTATATCTGCCCGTATCATTTTATATCGTTATAGAAAATCCGGGCACCCTTTTGGCACCAAAGCGGCAAAAATCATTAATTTTATAAGCGTCCTAGTGGGAGAAACCCCTGTATTTACAATAGCTTGCACAGTCCGGGACTTTGGGACAACAAAAAAAACAAATACTATTTTTTATATAATTTATCCGACCTTTATACTGAAATCGAATCTAAAATATTATATTCGGCAATGAAACAGATTGATAAAACAGCAGTTGTAATAACTGCTGTTTTGCCGTCATACTATTGTTGTTCTCTATTTCCAGCCTTTTGGTACAAAAAGGTCGGAATACAGATTCAGCGCATATCGGTCCGTCATCCCTGCTATGTAGTCTTTTACCACCACATGGATACCGTCGGTTTCTATGAGCGCCGCGTTATCTTCAGGCAGCTTTTCGGGATGTTTCAAAAAATAGTCATAGAGCGCGCCGATTACCACTTCAACTTTGGCAAGATCTTCTTCTTTTTTGACCTTCTGGCTTCTGTACACATTCTCAAACATAAAATTTCTGAGAAGATTCAGCTGTTCTGCATGGATTTCATCCATGGCCACCCAATCTTTTCCATCACTGTGAAAGATGACATTAGCGACCATACAGTCGATTCTCTCCCTGTGACCCTGACCGAAAAGATCGATGACATCCTTTGGCAGATCGTCCAGAGTGATTACCCCGCTTCTCACCGCATCATCTATATCGTGATTGATATAGGCAATCCGATCGCTGATTTTAACCACCTGTCCTTCCAGCGTATCGGCGGGAAGGTTTCCGGTATGGTTCAGAATTCCGTCTCTCACCTCAAAGGTCAGGTTCATTCCTTTTCTTCTGGCGGTTGATTCCAGTACATCCACCACTCTCAGACTCTGTTCATTGTGGCGAAATCCGCCCGGATGAATTTCATTCAGCACCATTTCTCCGTTGTGTCCAAAGGGAGTATGGCCTAAATCATGGCCCATGGCAATAGCTTCTGTAAGATCTTCATTGAGTCCGAGATTTCTGGAGATGGTACGGGCAACCTGTGAAACTTCCAGCGTATGTGTCAGCCTCGTTCTGTAGTGATCACCCTCCGGTGACAGAAACACCTGTGTCTTGTGCATCAGTCTTCTGAAAGCCTTGGAATGAATAATGCGATCTCTGTCTCTCTGAAACTCAGTTCTGAAGCGGCAAGGCTCTTCATATACCATTCTTCCTTTTGAAGCAGCAGAACGACATGCTCCTGCTGCCAGATATTCTTCTCTTCTTTCCAGTTCCTCTCGATAAAACATCTCTATACTCCTGTGTGTCCGAAACCGCCTTCTCCTCTTTCCGTATCAGAGAGAATTTCAACCGGTTCCAGTTCCACCTGCTCATAACGTGAAATGACAACCTGAGCGATGCGCAGACCGTCGGTAACGGTAAAAGGTTCCTGCCCCCAGTTAATCATGGGAACCTTTAATTCTCCCCGATAGTCACTGTCTATCGTTCCGATTCCATTGACAAGTCCCAGACCATGTTTAACGGCCAGGCCGCTTCTGGCTCTGACCTGTGCCTCGTATCCTTCAGGCAGTTCTATGAAAATTCCCGTAGGAATCAGTTTTCTTTCTCCGGGTGCAAGGATGACGGGTTCCGACAGATGTGCGGGAAGATCAAATCCGGCAGAACCGGTGGTTTCATATCGCGGTAAAATTCCGCTTTTGCTGATAATTTTAATTTTCATGGAACAGTACCCTTCATTAACCTTTCATAATCTTCTTCAGATCTGTTTTCTTTCCTGTCACAGCTACGGCAGAATAGACGGAAAAGTCACAGATAAGAGACTTTACACGATCAATGTCATCCAATGTAACACTGTCAAATCCTGAGATAACCTCTTCAGGTGTCAGAATCGGGTTGTTGAGAATCACGTTTTTCCCGTTTTTAAACATTCTTCCTGATACATTTTCCTGGCCGAATATATATGCAGCCTTCAGCTGTTCTCTGGAGGAATCCAGTTCTTCTTTTGTAACACCGTTTTTCGCCAGATATTCAAGTTCATGCCGGATTCCCAGAACCGCATCACGGATCCTGTCATGACTGACTCCCGCATAGATGTTAAAATAGCCGTCATCTTTAAAATAACCGGCCATAGAATATACGGAATAAGCCAGCCCCTTCTGTTCTCTGATATTCTGAAACAGTCTCGAACTCATACTGCCTCCCATAATATTGTTCAGTATGGCAAAGGCATAATATCTGTCATCACTGAGAGAAAGACCCTTTGCGGCAAGACAGATATGGGACTGTTCAATTTCTTTCGTAATAACTTTATATGCGGGACTGTATCCGGCGCTGACCGGTTCCTTTTCTTCCTTCTTTGGACGAAGTTCAAGAAGTTTGTCGCTGAAATAAGCGCACACATCTTCTGGATCAAAATTGCCGGCTACTGAAATTACAATGTTGTCTCTGGTATATTCGTCAGCAAAATACTCCTTCATTACCCTCCGGCTAATCCTGTTCAGACTGGACGGTGTGCCGATAATGGATTTGCCCAGTGAACTTCCCTTAAAGATCATGGAAGTAATCGTATCGTGAGCCAGTTCATCAGGGGCATCTTTTGTCATTTTTATTTCTTCACAGATTACCTTGCGTTCCTTGTTCATCTCTTCCTTTGAGAAGAGTGAAGCCGACAGCATGTCAACCAGAACATCTGCAGCCTGTTTATAATTGCTGTAAATCGCTTTGACATAGTAGCAGGTTGCCTCTTTACCAGTAAAAGCATTGATCTGCCCGCCGATTCTGTCTATATCGCCGGCTATTTCTCTGGCGGATCTTGTTTCGGTGCCTTTGAACATCATATGTTCAATGAAATGAGATATCCCCGAATATTTCGGATCTTCATCGACAGCTCCTGTCTTAACCCAGATGCCGATGGCCACTGACTGCACATATGAAATCTCTTCCATGACAATTCTGATTTCAGAATCCAGCTGTTTTGTAATCACCATATATCTTAACTCCTTTTTGACTTGATAAGAAGAAACACCAGTATAACTGCAACCACACCCAGCGCAATATTTTCGGCTGCTTTTCCGAAAACTGATCCCAGCGCTCCGGTTATCACCAGGATGCCGGCAAAAATAAGCAGCACTGCAAGAAATACAGCAATGCCGAGTTTAACGCCCTTCGATCTGTCTGCAGTTTCCTGAGAAAAGGTTTCTTCTTCCAAAAACTCTTTTTCTTCCTGTTTCATAGAATAAACTTTCTGCTCCTTTGATGAACTCTTTCCTGTCTTCATACATAAAATGGAATATGAATTCTGCTTTTTCCATGTTTTTTAATTGTAACACAAAACTTGGCTGATTCATATACTTATTCAAGAAAGATTATCTAACCTACAAGGAGGTAAATTTATGAGTTGCTTCGGTTCAAAAGTAACACCGAACCTCTATCAGAATTGCTGCAATTCCGGCAATTTATGTGAGTTCGACGGAGATATGAGCAGCATCGTCACTGCGCCGATTTATGTGCAGCAGGTCTTCGATGCAGTGAAATTCAATCTTCAGGGAATGAAGACCTTTAATGAGCAGGAGTTCTGTCCGTGCATTCCGCCCGGCTACAGAATCAAAAGAGTCATAGATATCAGATGTAAACGGTTTTTCAATCCCGATAATATCGATGATTCCAGAAATCTTACACTGGAAGTCGACACCAGTATTTCCGGCGCATCATTTCTGAAAGACTGTCACGGAAACTATCTGAATGTAGTCGGAGCGGACGGTACATATTCCGAAAGGATTATGTATGCAGACACATCCGACTGCGATGAAAAATGTATGGGAACACCGGTATTCGGAACACAGTGTGTTTCAATCCACGGTAATATTCTCATAGAACTGGATCTGCTTCTTTGTGACAACTGTGGCTGCGAAATCTGTTTCACGGCCTGCACAGAGGTATGCATTGCCACCCGAGAACATCCGATGGTACTGACAAACTTCTTTGAAATCTGTATGCCGTCTGCCATCGATACGGCGTTCCTGCCGCGCTTTACAGAATTCTGCAATTCTGCCTGCGAAGCAAGACTTGCCACCAACAACTGCGGCAGAGATCTGAATGTGGGATGTAACGGAGAAATCTCCGGAAATCTGATAGTTGCAATCTGTCTGACCTGCGAAAAGAAAATCGTGGTACCGGTTCAGCTCTGCGTTCTGTCCACAGGTTATGTGGATGCACCGCTCCAGCAGAATGCGGTATGCACCACATTCCCGAGTCTTTTTCCAAACACTGTTAAAGAATGTGACACGAAGAACTGCAGAGAAGATCAGTGCGAAGATCAGCATGAATGCTGCGGACATAGCGAACCGTGTGAACCTTGCGAATGCTGCGAACCTTGTCACACGCATAACTCGTGTGAACCGCCGAGAAGACCTCAGCCCAGAAGATAGAGAATCATAACATCTTCATAATCCATTGAGCACACAGAGGAGCCGTCCCTCCATGCAGGCGGCTCCTCTGCCCATGCCGATATTCCAGGTCTTTAGACTACAAGTGTTTCTCGCAATACAACCCTATGGCGCAGTTTTCACAGTCCGGCTTTCTCGCATAACAACAGTTGCGTCCATGAAAGATCAGCGAATGATGGGTTCTGGACCAGCGATTTTCTGGAATGACTTCCATCAGTCCCAGTTCTGTCTTCAGTACATCTCCGGCACTGACAAAACCGATTCTGTTTGCAACCCGAAAGACATGAGTATCTACGGCAATACGTTGCTGTCCGAATCCCACAGACAGCACTACATTGGCAGTCTTGCGACCCACACCGGGAAGCTCAGTCAGTTTGTCGTAATCACACGGAACCCGGCCGTCATACTTTTCGACCAGAACTTTAGCCATATTTACAATGTTTTTTGACTTTGTCTTGTACATGCCGATACGCCTGATATATTGACTGACCTCCTCCGGATCGGCTTCTGACAGGGCAAAAGCATCGGGATATGCCTCAAAAAGAGCCGGCGTCACCTGGTTGACACTTTTGTCTGTGGTCTGTGCCGACAAAGCCACAGCTACAATAAGCTGAAACACATTCTGATGATGCAGAGCACATTCCGCATCAGGATAGGTCTCCTCCAGAATGTCCAAAATCTTTTTTACAGTTTCATTTTTCATACACAGAATTATACAAAAAAAAATAAGTTTTGACAACCTCATCAATCTTGACAAAAGATATCAGCCCGCCTATAATTGAATACGGTTTGAAATTAGGAGGAAAAGTATGTCTATTATTCAATACCTGGAAGATGGAAAAACCGGCAGCCAGCCGCTGTCCACCAACCTGTATACTGAATTGCAGGAAGACATTCTTACCGGTAAACTTCGGTCCGGTGAAAAACTGACCGAGCAGAAAATCTGCAACGAATACAAGGTGAGCAGAACTCCTGTGAGAGAGGCTCTGCGTCAGCTGGAGACTGACGGACTTATCGAGAATATTCCTAACCGCGGCGCTTTTGTCATCGGCTTTTCCAAGCAGGATATCGAGGATATGTATGAACTCAGAAAAGCCTATGAAATTCAGGCTGTCAGATGGGCAATCGAAAGAATCACCGATGAAGAGCGGAGCGAGCTTGAAGAAACGTTTGAATTCATGGAATTCTACACCATGAAAAACGATATCAACAAGATGCTGAATATCAACATGGCTTTTCATCAGATTATCTATAATGCCACTCACAACCGTATGCTGAAGCAGATACTTTCTTCTTATCAGGTGTATCTGAAGTTCTGTAATCCATCCAATTATTATGCTCCGGATTACCTGGCTGCTGTTCTTGATGAACACAGAGCGATCTACGAAGCATTTCTTGCCGGTGATGTGGAAGGCGGTGCTCTGGCTATGAGAATACATATGGATCAGTCACGAAACAGAAAATTTAAACAGTCTCTGTAACAGGGACATTTTCCCCGTTTCCGTCTCAGCACTGCGGGCGGCTTCTATGGCTTTTGTCATCAGAAGCTGCTGGCAGTCTGTTTTTTTCTCCGATGCTTTTAATCCTGGTTCGACATACTGTCCATCAGGTTGCAGAACTCTTCCTTTCACATTATCTGCCAGACAGGCGTCCAGTATCTCCCTGATTTTCTGTTTACATTCCGGATCAGACACCGGACAGGCAACTTCTACACGCCGCTGGGTGTTCCTGGTCATGAAATCTGCTGAAGAGAGATAGATCAGTTCTTCCTCTCCCCTTCCGAAACAGTAAATGCGGGAATGCTCAAGGAATCTCCCCACAATACTCTTAATTTGAATATTTTCGGTTTTTTCTTCTATGCCCGGCAAGATGCAGCAGATTCCTCTGACTATCATTTTTATCTCAACCCCTGCACAGGATGCTTCTTTCAGTTTTTCAATTATGTCCAAGTCCGTAACAGAATTCAGTTTCAGGATTATCCTTCCCTCGGCACCCTTTGCGATTTCACCGTTGATCAGCTCAATTACGGCAGATTTCAGAGAATTTGGAGACACCAGAAGCCTGTGATAGGCTCCATGAAGATTGCTGATGGCAACATTTTTGAAGAGCTCGGCGGCATCACTTCCGATTTGAGGGTCTGTCGTAATCAGTGATAAATCCGTATACTGCTTTGCGGTTTTTTCGTTATAGTTGCCCGTTCCAATCTGCGTGATATAGTGAATTCCTCCTTTGTCGCGCATGGTGATCAGGCAGACTTTTGAATGCACTTTATAATCTTCAACGCCGTAAATCACTGTGCATCCTGCGTCTTCCAGATGTTCGGACCAGTCAATGTTATTCTGTTCATCAAATCTGGCTCTCAACTCAATGATTACGGTAACATCTTTTCCATTTTCCGCTGCCTGACACAGATATTCCACAAGCTTCGCCTGGCTTGCCAGTCTGTAAATCGTAATTTTTACTGAAACCACAGACGGGTCCTGTGACGCCTCTTTCAGAAGGCGCAAAAATGGATCCATAGATTCATAAGGATAAGAAAGAAGAACATCTTTCTGCTGTACCTGTGTAATCATTTTCATGCCCTGTTTCAGCTGCGGATTCTCCTGTGGCTCAAAGCGGCTGTAAGACAATGCACTTGCTTTGTCCTGCGGAAGGTGATGAGTCAAATCGAAGGCATATTTCATTGTAAAAGGTAATTTTGTTATGTAAACCTGTTCATCGGAAATTCCTATTTTTTCTGTAAGATAACTCATAAACTCTTTACTGATGGAATCGGATATTTCAAGGCGAACAGCGGCCAGACGACGCCTTTGTTTCAGCACTTTTTTCATTTTTTTGCGGAAATCTGCGCCGAAATCAAACTCTTCGTCATCAGGATTGATATCCGCATTCCTGGTGATACAGAAACTCAATGACTCATGAATCCGATAGCTTGAAAAAATTTCGGAAAGATGAGCGAGTATCAGCTCTTCCACACGTATATACCGGCATGGTTCTCCTTTCAGATAGATAATGGACGGCAGAATTGCCGGAATCGGAATAACAGCGAATACCTTTTTACTTTTATAGCTGAGCATAGTGCCGATGTGTACTGTCTTATTGATCAGATGAGGAAAAGGATGATGTTCATCTACAATCTGCGGAGAAAGCACCGGTTCGATATATTCAAAAAAGTACTTATTCAGATATTTCCTATCGCTCTCTTCCAGTTCCCGATAAGAAAAATTGCAGATACCGTGCACTCTCAGCTGCTGTTCCACCTCGTGATAGATAGCTTCTCTTTCTTCGTACAGAATTCTGACGTTCTGATAAATGGCAGAAAGCTGCTGCTGCGCATTCATCCCTGATTTATTGTCCACAGTGCTTTCTTTCAGGTGCTGAAGTTCACTCAGACTTCCTACCCGAATCATGAAAAACTCATCCAGATTGCTTGTAAAAATAGATATAAACTTTAATCGTTCAAGAAGCGGCACTGTTTCGCTTTCTGCTTCTTTCAGCACTCTTTCGTTGAATTTCAGCCAGGACAGCTCCCGGTTCTGTGTATA
Source organism: uncultured Eubacteriales bacterium (assembly GCA_949289445.1). Classification (GTDB taxonomy): domain Bacteria; phylum Bacillota; class Clostridia; order Peptostreptococcales; family Anaerovoracaceae; genus Senimuribacter. Next base: position 8,131 of record CASEOD010000029.1, on the reverse strand, counting down.
TTCTCTGATCATTTTATTATCCCCGCTTTCTCCAGCTGATAATACAGATAGCCCTCACGAACTCCGTGAGAACTGGTAATTATTTTTTTACTGCCGAAATATTTTGCAATGGTGTAAAAGACTGCAATTCCCGGAAGCAGTGTATGAATCCTTTCCGGCGCAGTCTTTAATATCAGACGCATCAGATGTTCTTCTTTCCAGCCGGCTGATAAGACTTTTTTCAAAAAGCAGCGTTCATAGACAGAATTTCTTTTGCTTAAATGATAAACAGAATTATGCAGTTTCAAGACTGCGCGGGCTGTCCCTCCCACAGCGCAGATTTCCGGTCCCTTTTCCCATACGGCATCTTTCAGTTCCTTGCCGCAGGATTGAAGCAGTTTTCGGGTATTTTCTTCTATTTTTTTAATTTCTTCCGCTGTGGGAATGAGCCCACTGACATAACGGTGATACATGTTCAGCGATCCCGCGGGCAGAGAATCGGATGCCAGCGTTCTCCCGTTTCGGAAAACAACAATCTCTGAACTGCCTCCGCCCACATCTATCAGGACACCCTCATCTGTTCCGGCATCGGAAACCGCTCCGTAAAAGTCAAAAAAAGCCTCCTCCTTGCCGGAAAGGACGGGAATGGAAAGTCCGCATCTTTGTTCAATTTCTTTCAGTACCTGTGCGGAGTTGGTGATGTTTCTCAAAGATGCGGTGGCAAAAGGATATACGCCATCAAAGTCAAAGGCATCAATGATAAGCCGGATTTCTGACAGAACCTCTGCCGCCACATCAATTCCTTCTCTGCTCAAAGCGCCTTTGTCATTCACATACCCTGCCAGTCCTGCAGAATACTTCTTATTAAGCACAGGTACCGGAGACCCTGATTCCACGCGAAATACTACGGCTCTGATTGTATTGGAGCCGATATCGATTACTAAATACATATACACACACTCTTTCTTTATGATGTGTCTATTGTATCTTTCCTGTGTAAAAACCATTACCACATTTCTGTAAAATCCGGGTAAAAAGAAAGACCGGCAAAACTGCTGGTTTTGCCGGCCGTAATGAATATGCTATTTTACCGTAAAAGTAAGTTGTTCTCCGTCGGAGCTGATGACGACAGTATCGCCGTCAGCAATATCTCCTTTAATCAGTCTGGAAGCCAGAGCCGTCTCAACATTCTTCTGGAGATACCGTTTCACAGGTCTTGCGCCATAATTAGGATCGTAAGATTCTCTTGCAATGAATTTCTTGCCTTCAGATGTCAGTTCAAGACTGATCTCTCTTTCGGCAAGACGGTGTTCCAGTCCCTTCATGGCCAGTTCGATAATCTTGACTATCTGAGCTTCGGTCAATGGACTGAATACCACAATATCGTCGATTCTGTTGAGAAATTCCGGACGGAAATAGTTTTTCAGCTGTCCTTCCACTGCTTCTTTGGTGGCGCTGTCGATGGTTCCGTCAGCGCGGATATTATCGATGAGCTGAGCACTGCCGATGTTGGAAGTCATAATGATGATCGTATTCTTAAAGTCTACTGTTCTTCCCTGATTGTCGGTAAGACGACCGTCATCAAGAAGCTGCAGCAGAATATTGAATACATCCGGATGCGCCTTTTCAATTTCGTCGAAAAGTACCACGCTGTATGGTTTGCGGCGCACTGCCTCAGTCAGCTGTCCGCCCTCGTCGTATCCCACATATCCCGGAGGCGCACCTACAAGACGTGACACGGAATGTTTCTCCATATACTCCGACATATCAATACGAATCATATTCTTTTCGGAGTCAAACAGTGATTCTGAAAGTGCTTTGGCAAGCTCTGTCTTGCCCACTCCGGTAGGTCCCAGGAAGATAAAAGATCCGATTGGCCGATTTTCGTCTTTCAGACCGGCTCTGGCACGAAGAATGGACTCTGACACTGCCAGAACACCTTCTTCCTGTCCAATTACTCTCTGATGAAGGATATCCGGCAGCTTCAGCAGTTTTTCTTTTTCTGATTCCACCAGTTTGGCTACCGGAATTCCGGTCCATCCCGATACAACCTCAGCAATCTCCTCTTCTCCTACTTCCTCTTTCAGCAGACGATTTTCCTCGGCAGTTTCTGCATTTCGTTTTTCTGCGTCCAGTTTTTTCTCCAGTTCAGGCAGAGTTCCGTATTTCAGCTGAGCAAGTTTTTCCAGATCATAGTTTCGTTCGGCTTCTTCCATCTGACGGCGTACTTCCTCTATCTGTTCTTTTGTCCCTTTCAGCTGTGTAATGGCTTTTTTCTCGTTTTCCCACTGAGCTCTCATGGCCGCATTTTCTTCCTTCAGCTGAGAGAGTTCTTTTTCCAGCGTAGAAAGACGTGCAGCAGAAGCCCTGTCAGTTTCCTTGCCAAGAGCCTGCTTTTCGATTTCCAGCTGCATGATCTTGCGGGAAATCTCGTCAAGTTCTGTCGGCATACTGTCAATTTCAGTCCTTATTTTGGATGCTGCCTCATCCATTAAATCGATAGCCTTATCAGGCAGGAACCGGTCACTAATATAACGATCGGACAGTGTTGCGCAGGCGATAAGGGCGTTATCGGTGATTCGAACTCCATGATGAATTTCAAACCTTTCTTTCAGACCTCTCAGAATGGAAATCGTATCCTCCACCGAAGGCTGGTCTACCAGAACCTTCTGGAAACGGCGCTCCAGCGCAGCATCTTTTTCTATATATTTCCGGTATTCGTCCAGGGTGGTTGCGCCGATACAGTGAAGTTCTCCTCTTGCAAGTTTCGGCTTCAGCAGATTTCCCGCATCCATGGAGCCCTCTGTTCTTCCTGCACCTACAATATTGTGAATTTCATCGATGAAGAGGATAATTCTTCCTTCTGATTTTTCAACTTCGTTGAGTACGGCCTTAAGCCGTTCTTCAAATTCGCCTCTGAATTTTGCACCTGCAATCAGCGCTCCCATATCCAGTGCAAAAATAGTTTTATCTTTCAGACCTTCCGGCACATCTCCATTGAGAATCCGCTGCGCCAGTCCTTCTACCACAGCGGTTTTGCCGACTCCGGGCTCACCGATAAGAACAGGATTGTTCTTTGTTCTTCTGGACAGAATCTGAATCGCATGTCTGATCTCACTGTCACGTCCGATGACCGGATCCAGCTTGCCCTCTCTCGCCATTTCTACCAAATCTCTTCCGTATTTATTCAATACGTCATAATTATCTTCCGGATTCTGGCTGGTTACACGCTGATTTCCCCGAACTTTTGACAGAGCATCAAGGAATTTGTCTTTTGTAATCTGATGTTTCGCAAAGAGCTTTGCAGACGGAGTTCCCCGCTCTCCCAGTAAGGCAAGATAAAGATGCTCAACGCTGACATATTCGTCTTTGAAACGTTCGGCCTCCTTTTCTGCCTGCATCAGAATCTGATTGAGCCGTCTGGATGCATAAATATTATCAGCTGCACCGCTGACTTTCGGAAGTTTTTCTATCTGCTCCTGAAGTTCTGCGATCAGATATGATGGATTGATCTCCATGTACTGTAAAAGCTTAGGAATCAGACCATCTTTCTGCATCAGCAGCGCCAGATGCAGATGTTCACCGTCAAGCATCTGATGACCTTCGGAAATTGCGATATTCTGGCAGTCCATAATGGCGGACTGTGCATTCTGTGTAAATTTATCGATGTTCAAAGCTTTCACCCCCGTTTATAACACCATTATTTTACTATTTTTAATCTCTGATTCTATTCTATACCCTGAAAATCAAAAAGTAAAGCACTTTTTTAGCACTCACCAAATTAGAGTGCTAATAACTTTAGTGCCCTGCGCGTTTCTCAAAATCCCGGAAAAATCCTGTGGCTGCCTTCCCTATCAGAAATATCAGCAGGCCGCTTGGAATCAGTACCCAGTAAACGTTGTCCGAAAACCGGTCAAACAAAGCGCCGTAGATAATCTGTCCTATGGGCTGTGCACACATAGACAAAGTAAACACATATGCCATTACCTTCCCCATCAGGTGTTCCGGAGTTCTCTGCTGAATAACGGAAATTGCATAAGTGGAGAAGAAACTGCATCCTATCTGACAGATACAGAAGAAAAACATCAGGAGACCATAAATTGTCAGAGCTTTCAGCGGGAACAGAAATATCATGCCGCAAGGTATCAGGCAAAGGCCCAATGCTGAAATCACTGCCGCCAGACAGGCAGAGCGAAGCTTCCCGGCAAAGATGACGACTAACATACTTCCGAGAACAGATGCAGCGCCCATGGTGCTTTCCGCTGCGCCGTAATGTGTCGCCGAAAGGCCCAAAACGGTGCGCACCAAAAACGGGAATCCTATCACTGCAGTACCTGATAAGAACAGACTGACCAGACCGGCGAGAAGAAGGACCTTCAGAATGCCCGGCTCTTTTTGCCGAAGAAAAGTCATACTGACAGAGAAATCCTCTCTGATAATTGTCCGGATTTTCATTTTATGTTCAGTTCTGCAGAATTCCAGTTGAATAAAACACTCAAAAATCGCAGTAATAAAGAAGCAGGCAGCGGTGGTGTAGAATACAGGACGGATTCCGAATGCAGCATAAAACAGACTTCCCAAGAAAGGCGCAGCAAGTGAAGTGATAGATGCGGCCTGATTTACAACAGCATTTCCTTTCATCAGATTTTCTCCTGAAAGCATCTGAGGAATGCATGCCTGAACGGTAGGAGATTAAAATGCTCCCAGAACTGATAAAATAATCAGTAAAACAGCGATAACCGGTATATCAGGTGCTGCTTTCATGGCAAATGCAGCCAGCAGAACTGCAGTACCGGAAAAAGCATCCAACACTACCATAATATTGCGTCAATTGGCACGATCGGCCAGAATTCCGCCGAAAGGAGAAAGGAAAATAGTTGGAACAATGGCTATTGACAGAATCCCTGCGAAAACAGATGCAGATCCCGTTATCTCCAAAATGTGCATAGAAAGAGCAAATTTCAGTGTATAATTACCTATCAGGGAACTGATTTGTCCCAGTATCAGCAGGGTGAAATTCCCGGTGAAAAGTTTCTGTTTCATTTGTTGTCCTTTCTCAGCATTAAGCGTATTCTGCCGATGTCTTTCGATGGAATTAAAAGATAGCGATCGCATGAATGTATGATCCTAAAATGAATTACATTTCGGCAATCCAATTTATTCCGGTATTTTACCTATGAAATCCTCCATCATTTCACAGACAGAATCATCCATCAGAGGAACACCCATTTTTTCAAGCATATCTCCCAGAAAGCGGAGTTTTCTTTTCATTCCTGCCTTATCAAGACGGAAGAAGCCACAAACCGGTGAGCAGCGGCATCAGCTCCGCAATTTCCTCTGCATATTCAGTATGAATAGAACCGTCACAATTACCCTCTTCCAGCAGTTCCCGGTAATACGGTGTTATGGTTCTTCTGTTGGACTCAATCATTTCTGCCAGAAGTTTCGGGTTTCTGGTTAAAGGTATTGACTGGATTGTCATATTTGTTCCGGCCTCATCTGCCTGATTCAGTCTGATTGTTTCCTTCAGTTTCTGCAGTCCGTTCAGTTCTGTACGTTTCCTGACCTCTTCAAAAGGATTGTTCGCAAAAAACATCCGTTCAACAACTGCATCCATGATTTCTTCCTTCGGTTTAAAATTATGTATCTATACTAAAATGAACAATCGTGTTTGTCAATTATTCAGAACGACAAAAGACGACTTTATTCAAAGTCGTCTTTTGCTGCTTCTTCACATAACAGTTTTTTCTTTGTTATATTGGATAAAACTCCGGTTTATGATGTCTGAAAACAGCATAATATTTTAAACCACACTGTTTTACAATCTCCCCGACTTCGCAAAACCCTTCTCCGATTCTGTCCGGCGTATGCGCATCAGAACCGAAAGTTATTATTTCACCGCCCAGCTCCGCATATCTTGAAATAATGGTTCTGTCAGGATTGATCATATTTTTTGCTTTGAATTTGGAAGTATTGCACTCAATGCCCCTTCCCGTCCTGATAAGAGTCTTCAGAATCTCATCAATAATATCACCGTATTTTTCATAGGTAAATGTTTCTGCTGCACCGGGACCGTAGCGAAGCACAAAATCCATGTGTCCTGCAACATCAAACCCGCAGAAATTCTTTATATTGATATACTCATCTTCAAAATACTGACGAACTGCCGTTTCAATATTTACACCTTCGTAATGACGCTTGTCTTCTGCATCCATTTTGTGAAAAGTATGGGTAGACCCAATAATAAAATCAAAAGGATAATCCTTTGCAAACCGATTCAGTTGTTCGGTTAAATGGGGCTGAATTCCAAGTTCGATTCCAAGAAGAACTTCAATTTTATCCGCATATTTTTCTTTAAGCTCCAGCAGATTGCTTACATATGCATTAACGGCCTCGTCATCGCCTTTATCATCTATGAGAAATTTGAAATAATCCGGTGGAAACAGGGGCGCATCAAAATCCTGATGATCTGTAACAGATAAGTGTTTCATTCTCAGTTCAATGGCTCTTTCTATCTGAATCTCTACCGGAACGACAGAATCACTGGACCATTTTGTATGAAGATGCATATCTGAGATCATAATGATTCACCTTCTCCACTGATTTCTGTTTCCTGCTCCTTTTCAAGCGGCTTGATACAGATTCCGGTTAAAGCGTAGAAATAAGCAATAATCCAGACAAAATAACTCATAAAACAGTAAGGCAGATAATGAATAATGGATACTCCCAATACGGACGGATAGTAAACTCCTGATCCGGACCAAGGAATAAAGCCCGCCATACCGGTACCGAAGTCTTCCATTGTTCTGGACAGATTCAAAGTGGAAAGCCCCATTTTTTTATACTTCTCACTATACATTTCTCCTGTAAGAAGCAGCGCAAGTGAGGAACTTCCTCCAATAGCCACCAGAATTATCACAGAGACAGAAGTAGCAAAAATCAGGCCGAATCTCGTCTTTACTGAATCCAGCAATTTCCCCAGCAGCACGTTAATTGCACCTATCTGCTCCATAATTCCTGCAAAATAGAAACAGATATAGATCAGAATAAATGATTTCAGCATTGATGCAAGACCACCTCTGTTAAGCAGCTGTTCTGCATCCGTACCGGCATCTGCAGCAGCAAATCCATTTCTTGCATGTTCGACCATTTCCAGATTAAAACCATTATAAAGAGCAGATACACCATCTTGAATGGTAAATCCCTGATAAAAAATTCCGATAAGTAATGCTGTCATAGCCGAAATCATCATGATTACAGTAGAAGGTTTTTTTGTGACAGAACCATAAATTACGATCAAGAGCGGAATCAGCACAATAATATTCCAATGAAATGCACTGTCCAGTGTGTTCAGAAGCTGCAAAGTGTTTTCAGGCAGTCCGCTTCCCGTGGACTTAGTATTGATTCCCATAATGATATAAATAATCAGCCCAATGGCCGCTGCGGGTACTACCGTTTTAGACATGTGACCAATATGTGCAAAAATATCATTTTTGGTTGATAAGGAAGCCAAAATTGTGGTATCAGATAATGGAGACAGTTTATCTCCAAAGATTGCTCCGGTATAACAGGCTCCTGCTACGGCAGCAATATTCACATTAGGCATAGCTGTGGCAATACCCATCATTGCAATACCCGCAGTAGCCGCAGAACCCCAGGATGTTCCGGTACAGGTAGAAAAAATTGCACAAAGTATAAATGCTGATACAAGAATCCATTTTTCACTTACCAGCTGCACACCGTAATAGATGAACATAGGAATTGTCCCTGAATACATCCATGCTCCGAGCAAGAATCCCACGGCAAGCAATACAGACATTGCACCCGCTGCAGATTTGATTTTATCCGCGGTATATTCTTCCATTTCTTTCCAGGTGTAACCACATCGCCATCCTATGAATACTACATAGCAGACAGCAATTCCAATCAGAGCCGGTGCTGATAAATCCTTCAGCGAACCGAAGAAGAAAATAACCAGCAGTACGACGACAGCGGAAAGCGCTTCAAACATTGATGGTACTCTTTTTGTTCGTAGTTTTTTTTCTTTCTCTTTCATTTCACTTTCTCCTCAAGCGTTTAATAAATAAACTTTATGTTTTATACACGTACATTTTAACAACTGAAATCTTTTTATGATTTTGGTAAAAATATA
>CASEOD010000028.1 GCA_949289445.1 uncultured Eubacteriales bacterium | reverse complement strand
AAAAGGTAACTGCCTGGACAATGCTGTCATGGAAAACTTCTTTGGCCTGCTCAAAAGTGAATTGCTGTATCTACAAGAATTTGAATCCATAGAGCACTTTAAGCTTGAACTGATTTCCTACCTGGATTACTACAACAACCTTCGGATCAAGCAAAAGTTAAAGGGCTTGCCGCCTGCTCTTCACAGACAACAAGCCCTTTCGGTTGCTTGCACAAATTTACTTCGAAAATATTGTCTAACTTTTTGGGGTCACTTCAAGTAGAGCTATTGGCTCTTTTTTATTTTTCCATTTTACACCATTATACAGGCATGACCAAAAAAGAGAAGTCAGATGAAATTCACGTTTACTATTTTACGGTAAAAATTCGTGAAAGGAGGACGCCTAAGGGCAAAGCGGTTTTATTCTAGCCAGCCGTGAATATCCCGTACCTATGGATGACACTTTTGCCAAAGTCATGGTTGAGAAAGCCAAGACTTATGAAAAATACCATAGATTCGTAGATGTGAACAAAGGAAAACAGATGTCGAAAAGGAAAGCCGACATCTGTCTTTTGACTAGTTATGCGTATTTATTGTTTAAATAATACCTTTTACTTTGTTCTGGACCTGATCAATGGCATCAATAACGGCGAATCTGAATCCGTTTTTTTCCAGAGCAGCAACACCGGCAATCGTTGTTCCTCCCGGTGAGCATACAGCATCTTTCATCTGTCCAGGATGAGAGCCGGAAGTTAAAGCCATTTTACCTGTACCGGCAAGCATCTGGGCAATGAGTTTATAAACCACCGGTCTTGTCAGTCCGTGTCTGCAGCCGGCATCACCGAGAGCTTCCATAAATATGGAGACAAAAGCCGGTGAACAGCCGGCAATGACACCGGCGATTCCCATATGGTCTTTGTCCAGCCACAGGAAAAGTCCCAGATTTTCCAGCAGCTCCTGAACGAAAACTTTTTCTTCGTCAGTGAGTGTATTTTCATCTTCGCAGATAAATATCCCTTCACATACGGAAACAGGCGTGTTTGGTGCTGTGGCGACGCAATGGGCATCCGGCATGATTTTGGAGAGTGTGTCACAATAGATATTGGCAGCGAGAGAAATGATAATTTTATCTTTTACAGCCTCTTTCAATGGAGTCATAACGTCTTCTACCATGTAAGGCTTTACACCGATAAAAATCACATCGCAGGCTTCTGCCACCTCCAGTGCGGATTCACAGGCGTGAATACCCTGAGCTGCTGCTTTACCGCACAGTTTATTGTAATCTTTTGCGCAAGCATAAATCTGATCCGGTCTGACTGCGCCTGAAAGCATCATGCCTGCACTCGTAGCACCTGCCATATTTCCGTAGCCGATAAAGCCGATTTTTACTGTTTTCAAATCAAGCATGTTGAATTCCTCCATTTATTTTTATTTAATAATAGTATATTTGTATTTAACAAGACAGTCATGTTTGTTACAGTTAATGAAACGCGAGAAACCTTTATTATATTAAGGGAGATATCATAAGTTAATTATTATTGATATAACATAATTATTTAGTTTTGTTGCAAAAGGAAAGAAACTTTCTCTGCAAGCAGGACAATAGTTCGCCATACATAAAACAGAAGTGCGAATACCGTATTGTCTTTATACTTAAGTATAGACGAAATATTTCATCTGCGCAATACTGGAAGAGATGAAAGAAGCAGTCTTACACCGGTATAAAACAGAAATGGAAAAACTAAAGAAAACCATTGAATCAACTGCCAAAAAGTAATACAATTCATTTTGAAGAAGCTTTATAAGATGAATTATTTCGTTTTATAGAGCTTTGTTTCTTGTTTTATCGAGGAAAGAAGATATATCAGACAGACATATGACACCGGTATGGTAAAAGCAGAGTGCAGAAGAACTTAAGGAGGACCCCATCTGAATGGAAAATGAATTTGTTAAAAAAGAGTTTAAGAAATATGCCACTGTTTTTTTTGGCGGAATGCTGTTTGCGATAGGTACCAATTTTTTTCTGGTACCGCTGGATCTGTTCAGCAGCGGACTTCTTGGTATCGCGCAGATTATCAGGAGTCTTCTGCTTATGATATCCCCATCTCTTCTTTTAAAAAATGTGGATATCGCAGGGATTCTTAATATGCTGCTCAATCTCCCTCTGTTCTTTATGGCATATAAAACAATTTCAAAAAATTTTTTTGTAAAGACATTGCTTTCTGTAGGCTCACAGACTCTGTTTCTGACCTTTGTCAAAGCGCCTGTCGAACCGCTGCTTGATGATGTGCTGGCAAATTGTCTGATGGGAGGCGTGATCTGCGGCGCGGGAATGGGAATTACCCTGCGCAGCAGCGGCAGCGGCGGAGGATTGGATATTCTGGGTGTGTATTTTACTCAGAAGTTTGAAAAGTTTTCTGTGGGGAAACTGGCGCTGGGCATCAACGCGGTTTTGTACTGTGTCTGCGCGGTTCTTTTTAATCTGGAAACTGCAGTTTATTCAATTATATATATGGCCTGCTATTCTCTGGTGCTGGATCGGATTCATTTCCAGAATATCAACGTGATCTGTCTGATCTTCTCTAAAGGGCAGGGCGTCTCTGAAGCGATTATGGAGAGAACGGGACGGGGTGTTACCAGCTGGAAAGGCATGGGAGATTATACGAAAGATAACACCAGAATCATGGCAGTGGTGATCAATAAATATGAAGTCACTGAAGTAAAGAGCATTATCAGAGAAATGGACCCTAAAGCATTCATTATTTTCTTTGAAGGAATTCATGTCAGCGGAAATTTTGAGAAGAGACTTTAGAAACGGATATATTCAATCATAATATGAGAGATATCGAAAGATGAAGTTCAGATACTGAAACAATGGGGTTTGTGTCATTTGCACAGAACCCCATTGTTTACTGAGTGCATGTATGAGAGTAAGAAAAACGTGACAGTTTATTGATACTGTCTATTCTTTTACTGTGCCGTCGGCATTAAACAGCGGTAGTTTTTCCAGAAAGATGATATCGTCCCTGTCTGCTGCCTCGCCCTCTGCAAGAACAGCCATTTTCCCGACTATGCGGCAGTCGATACGCCGAAGCAGTGTTTCAAGAGAGTGCAGAGACTCTCCTGTACTGATTACATCATCTACGATGAGAACTCGTTTGCCTGTCAGTCTGTCCACTTCGGTCTGTCCCAGACACAAGGTCTGGATGTGATCGGTGGTGATGGAATCGACTTCTGTGGTGATGATGTTCTGCATATAGAGTTTCGGACCTTTTCTGGCTACGATATAGTCATCAATGCCTTTCTGCCGTGCCATTTCGTAGGCCAGAGGAATCCCTTTGGATTCGGCAGTGATGATTACGTCAAAATCCGGCGCTTTTGCCAGGAGCTGTTCAGCGGCGGCTTTGGTGATTTCCACATCACTGAACATGATAAAGGCGCCGATATACAGATCGTCGCTGATTCTGCATAAAGGTAGCCGGCGGGTACATCCCGCTATGGTCATTTCATAGTTCATTTCTTATAACCTCGTAACTTTTGATTTTACTGTTTTTCTTCAGATTTATCACAATGCCTTTTGGCGATTCTGCGGTTACTTCAGGGGTGTTTCGGCAGTCACCTGATCTTCAACTGCCTGCATTGCTTCCAGAGTCTCAGCCTGAAGGTCCTCCAGTTCCCAGCCCAGCTGCTCTGCACCCTTTCTGATGACGTCCCTGCTGCATCCTGCCGCAAAGCGTTTATCCTTGAATTTCTTTTTCAAAGATTTCAGATCCATGTCCTTGCAGCTTTTGGACGGGCGAAGAATGACAGCTGCGCCGATTAGTCCTGTCAGTTCATCTACTGCAAAGAGAATCTTTTCCATCTCGTGCTCCGGTGCAATATCACAGCACTCCCCATAGCCGTGGGAACAGATAGCGTGAATCATATCTTCTTCCACGCCTGCCTCACGGAGCAGCTCAGGCGCTTTGACACAGTGCTCGTCCGGCCACATCTCAAAGTCGATATCGTGGAGCAGACCGCAGATGCCCCAGAAGTCGGCATCTTCTCCGTAGCCGTGTTTTTTGGCCAGATAGCGCATAACAGCTTCTACTGTCAGCCCGTGGTGGATATGAAAATCATCTTTGTTGTATTTTTTCAGAAGTTCCAAAGCTTCTTCTCTTGTAATCATGGGTTTCACTTCCTGTTCTATAGATTTCAATATGATTAGTATACGCTAAAACACTCAGCCTTTCAAGGCTGAGTGCTTTAAAAAAATAAATTTGAAGGTTTTTATGCGTTTAAGATTTTGCGGAAAGTCTTTCTTCCTTTGAAGGGAGCTGAGGGATCACCACTGCGATGAAGATTACCACACAGCCCAGGCCTTCCAGCAGAGTCAGTCTCTCGCCCAGAATCAGCGCTCCGAAAATGACGGAAAATACGGATTCCAGACTCATGATCAGAGAAGCCACACTGGGTTCTGCGTGTTTCTGACCCAGGACCTGACAGGTATATGCCACACCGGAGGAAAATACGCCGCAGTACAGAATCGGAAGCCAGCAGTCTACAATGTCTGCCCATACCGGGTTCTCGAAAATGAACATACAGATGATACCGATGATACCGCAGAACAGGAACTGGATGCAGGAAAGTTTGATTCCGTCGCACTTTGGCGAAAAATGATCCACGACCAGAATATGGCAGGAAAAGGCCACTGCGCAGATAAGCACGAAAAGCTCGCCTGTATGCAGGGTGAAACCTTCTCCCTTGCCTGCCATGGTCAGCAGATAAAAGCCTACTGCGCCCAGTGCGATACAGCCCCAGACAATTGGTTTTACCTTCTGTTTCAGAAACAGACCGAGAACAGGCACGATAACGATATACAGAGATGTTATGAATCCCGCTTTGCCGGCATCGGCATCAAAATACAGTCCGAACTGCTGCAGGGTGGAAGCGATGCACAGCGCCAGACCACAGCACAGACCGCCCACGAGAAGCGTTTTTCTTTCTGCCTGACGTTCTTCTTCTGATTTTGCTTCCGAATCTTCTCCGTTGATTTTTTTGAAGATGAAGATGACCGGAATCAGAACCAGACCTCCGATCAGCATTCGAATGCCGTTGTATGTAAACGGCTCGAGCACTGCGCCGGCTTTCTGGGCGACAAAAGCGGAGCCCCAGATTACGGCAGTAATTAAAAGCAGAATGTTGCTTTGCATTTTTTTGTTCATATTATCAAATCCCTCTTACTTATAGTGTTCGCTTGGTATACACAATTATATTAAAAACAGTGAAATTTTACAAGATAAGAAACTTTTTTTTTATACAAAAATATGATAAGATGATTGTATTGTGTACAACGTGGTGTATGATTTAAATGTTAAGAGAGAGGATAAAAAATGAGTGATGAAAAAAGGCTGTTTGAACTGATTGGACAGATTGGAGACCTGGACGAACAGGCCATGATCGCAGCAAAGGAACGGCAGGATTATCTGGCAAAACCGCCCGGAAGTCTTGGCCGTCTAGAAGATATTTCCATTAAAATCGCAGGGATTACAGGGAAATATATGGATAATGATGTGACCGGGCAGTGTATTGTCATCATGTCAGCCGACAACGGGGTTGTGGCGGAAGGTGTAGCTTCTGCACCTCAGTCTGTCACTTTGTCACAGACCATCAATTTTACAAGAAGATATACGGGAGTCAGCTCTATGGCCAAGTATTTTGGCATTGATCTGCTGGTTACCGATGTAGGGGTAGCCATGGAGATTCCCGAGGAACTTTATACAGACTCCATGCTGACAGAGGATGGCAGAATTCCTGTCAAAATTGTAAACAGAAGAATTGCCAACGGCACAAGGAATCTGGCAAAGGAAGCTGCCATGACGAGAGAACAGGCTGTAAGAGCGCTGCTCATCGGATTTGAGGCGGCGGAAGCGGCGAAAAAAGCCGGAGTACAGCTTCTGGGCATCGGTGAAATGGGAATCGGCAATACGACTACCAGTTCGGCTCTGCTCAGCGCACTGACAGGGCTGCCTGCAAAACAGGTAGTTGGCAGAGGCGGTGGTCTCAATGACGAAGGTCTTGCCAAAAAACTGAGAATTGTTGACGATGCGGTAAACAGCTGGTGTATGGGAGATCCTATAGAGAAACTGGCGAAAGTCGGCGGATTTGATATCTGTGCCATGACAGGCGCGTTTCTGGGGGCTGCACTGCACAGGATTCCTGTTGTCATCGATGGATTCATTTCTGTGGTCGCTGCCTGTTACGCAAAGGAACTCAATCCCAAGGTGGTAAACTACATGTTCGCTTCTCACAAATCTTATGAGATCGGATATCAGGCGGCAATGGACAGACTGGGTCTTACGCCGATGTTCGATCTGGGCATGAGGCTTGGTGAAGGAAGCGGATGCCCGATTGCTTTTAAGATCATTGAAACGGCGGTAGCATCTATGAATCTGATGAAATCTCTGGAAGAGGCTTCTATTAACGGAGATTATCTGGAAGAGATCAGAAGGGAAAACTTATTCTAATGAACATATTTATCAGCGGCGGCTGTAAAAACGGCAAGTCTATGTATGCGCAGAGAGCCGCCCGTTCCATGGCCTGTGAGAAGAAAGTTCCTCTTTACTATCTTGCCACGATGATTCCTGCCGATGAGGAGGACAGGGCGAGAATCGCCCGTCATCTTTCTGAGCGGGAAGGATGGGGGTTTGAAACCATTGAACAGGGCAGAAAGATTTGTAAGGCTCTTGAACGGGCGGATTGCCGGGGCGTATTTCTTCTGGACAGCGTTACTGCGCTGCTTTCCAACGAAATGTTTCTGCCGGACGGCAGCGTGGATCTGAGTGCGGGAGAGCGGCTCTGCGAAGAACTGGCCGTCTTTGCCGAGAAGACGGGAAACACAGTTTTTGTTTCAGACTACATTTACTCGGACAGCCGGATATTTGACGTTTATACGGAACAGTACAGACAGGCGCTGGCTATGATAGACAGGAGACTGGCGCAGGTCTGCAAAAGAGTGACGGAGGTGTCCTTTTCTCATCTGTATCAGTATAAGCAATAGCAGAAAGGATGTCCGGTTCATGAGAATCTGACTGAAAGAGCGATTAGGTAACTTACATATGAAATTTGTGATCGGTTTTTTTATGGCATGGGGGAACTTTATTACCCTGCCCTGTCCGTATAAGCGATGGGACAGCAGCCTGAAAAATATGATGCTGGCATTTCTGCCCTCTGTCGGTCTTGTCATCGGCATGCTGTGGGCGGGCTTGTTCTGGGTGCTGCTGCGTACCGGGATTTCTCCCCTGCTTATCGGATTTGTAATGATGTTTTATATTTTTGCCATCTGCGGATTTATGCATATGGATGGTTTTATGGACTGTAATGATGCCATTATGTCGAGAAGACCTCTTGAAGAACGGCAGAGAATTCTGAAGGACTCAACAGTGGGTGCTTTTGCGGTTGTTACGGTTGTTTTTCTGCTTCTGGCCTGGTTTGCGGCAATGAGCACAGCAATTTACCGAATCGGCTATGCGGATCTGCTGATTCTGCCTGTGGCAAGCAGGGCGATCAGCGGGATCAGCGTACTGCTTTATCGTCCTATCGGCCACAGTCAGTATGCAGAGGATTACAAGGCGGCGGGAAGATGGAAATACCGGCTGGCAGTGCTGGCTCAGACGGCTGTCGTATACGGTATTGCAGTACTTCTGGGAGGAGGCTGGCTAAAGCTGCTTATTATTGCGGCTGTTGTCGGCGCGACGGGATTTCTCGCCTGTCTCTATGCAAGAAAACAGCTGGGAGGAATGAGCGGCGATATTGCCGGATATACCATCTGTATCAGTGAACTGGCGGGAATCTTTGCTCTGGCAGTGCTGTAGGATTTTTCTATACAGAAGGAAAAGAAAAAAGAAAGGAATTTGAGGAAAGAGTATGTTATTGATTTTTGGCGGAGCTTATCAGGGCAAACTGGAGTATGCTTTGAAAACGTATGGTCTGACAGAAAAAGATGTGTATCACTGTGACATGGAAACCATGGTGATCAATTTTGACAAAAAGGTGATCAACAGTCTGGAGCGTTTTATTCTGGCCTGTATTAAAGAGGATGTCAGCGCCGGAGAATGTCTGGAAGAGAACATAGATAAACTGCGGGACAAGATTATCATCTGCGACGATATTTCCCAGGGAGTAGTGCCTATGGACAAGACAGAACGGGCATGGAGAGAGATGACCGGCAGGTGCATGACATATCTGGGCGGAGAGGCTGAAGAGGTCATCCGCGTGTTCTGCGGTATCGGCAGCAGGGTGAAGTAAATGAGCTCAAGAATTTATCTGATCCGGCACGGAATTACAGAGGGAAACCTGAAAAAATGGTTTTACGGCAGTGCCGATATACCGCTGACCGAGGAAGGCGCCGCAGAGCTAAAACGACTGGCGGAAAAAGGTGTATATCCCGATCTTGACGAGGATGCGGACTGCTATACCACAGGACTTCGGAGGACGGAGCAGACCTTTGAGATTCTATTTGGAAAGAGGCCGAGAAAGGTTATTGCACAGCTGCAGGAGATGAAATTCGGACGGTACGAGTGTCACTCTTATGACGAGCTGAAAGATGATGTTCAGTTTTCTGCATGGTGCTGGGACGAAACCGGTGATGCGCCTCTGGACGGAGGCGAAACCCGCAATCAGTTTGCCGCCAGAATATCCCGGGGACTGAAAGAACTTCTTGCCTGCCATCGTCTGAAAGAACTCTCTCATCGCCACAACGGCAGGGATACGGTATCAGTGGTTGTCTGTCACGGCGGGGTGATTTCTGCGGTGATGAATGAGCTGTTTCCTCAGGTTGAGTGTAATATATGGAGCTGGATGCCGGCTCCCGGTTTTGGATACAGAGTTGATTTTAAGGAAGGTGAACCTGTCATGTATGAAAAAATTTCAGAGATAAAAAAACTGGGCTTTGGCCTGATGCGCCTGCCTATGAAAGGGGAGGATGTAGATCTGGAACAGACCGGGGAAATGGTGGATCTGTTTCTTTCCAAAGGATTTACTTATTTTGATACTGCCTGGGGATACCTGGACGGAAAGTCGGAGGAAGCTGCAAAGATCGCTTTGGTGGATCGTTATCCGAGAGACAGTTTTCAGCTTGCAACCAAGCTGCCTGCATGGTGTGCTTCTACAAGGGAAGAGGCGGAAGCTATGTTTGAAACTTCACTGAGAAGGACCGGAGCGGGATATTTCGACTTTTTCCTGCTTCATAATCTGGGTGATAAGAGGACACAGCCTTTTGACGATTTTAAGATTTGGGATTTCCTGGCGAAGAAGAAGGAAGAAGGACTTATCAGACAGCTGGGATTTTCCATGCACGATAAGGCAGAGGAACTGGAGAAGGTACTGGCAGCTCATCCGGAGATGGATTTTGTTCAGCTGCAGATCAATTATGCTGACTGGAAAAGCCCAACTGTAGAGGCCGAAAAATGTTATGAAACAGCTCGCAGATATAATAAGCCTGTAATTATTATGGAGCCTGTCAAAGGTGGTTCTCTGGCAAATCTGCCGGAGAAAATTGCTGCGATTTTTAAAGAAGCGGCTCCGGAAAAATCTCTGTCCTCCTGGGCGATCCGTTATGCGGCATCTCTGGACGGTGTGCTTACGGTTTTAAGCGGGATGAGCAATTTAGAACAGATGCGGGACAATCTACAGACTATGGAGAATTTTGAACCGCTGTCTGACGAGGAATATGCAGTGATAGACCGGGTACGGGACGCTCTTGATGCAATGCCTCAGGTACCGTGTACAGCCTGTGGATACTGTGAAAAGGGCTGTGTGCAGAAAGTTGCCATACCGGGTATTTTCAGAGCCATGAATAATTATATGATTTACGGCAACAAGGAGGGTGCCGAGGGGAACTATGCATGGGAGACCAGAGAAGGAGGGCTTGCTTCAAAGTGCATTCAGTGTGGCGCCTGCGAAGATGTCTGTCCTCAGCATATTAAAATTACAAAAGAGCTGCTAAAAGCCAAAGAACTGTTTGAGTAAGGTGCAAACGGGTTCCCGGCGGGTGTATTGGAATCCCGGTCCGGGAAACCTTCAAAGAAAGTATCTGAATATAAAATATCCGGGGAACTGCAGAACAAAAGCAGATTACCCCGGTTTTTTTCAGGGATGGAATTTTCAGTGATGCAGGGAACTACTCCGGTCTGATGGAGACCTCTCCTGTAGTCAGTGTATCGATCTGGCGCATTCTGCGCCCCTCCATATATTCCACCACCAGTCCTCCGTTGTCATCGATATCGATGGCACGCGCTTTTATGGGCTTTTCGCTCATATTGGGATGAACCATGATGTTTTTTCCCAGAATAAAGCATCGGGTGCGGTATTCCCGGAGAAAGGCTTTGCTTTCCAGCGTTTCAATGATTTCCATGGTTTCATTGAAGATTTCCGCTGCCAGCTGTCCTCTGGAAAAGGAGTTTTTTACTTCGGATACGGAGCCTGCGATATCGGCAATGTCTTTTGGAAAACTGCCGGGGAAACAGTTGACGCCGATTCCGATGATCAGGCTGTCAATTTTTCCTGTTTCAAAATTGGTCTGTCCCTCTGTAAGAATTCCGCAGATTTTTTTTCCTTTGTAAAAAAGATCATTGACCCATTTGATCCGTGGTTTTACGCCTGCCACTTTTTCAATGGCATGGCAGACTGCTACCGCTGCTGCCATAGTGACATAGAGAGCCTTGTCCAGATCGAAACGGGGGCGGATGGCAATGGTGATATAAAGTCCGGTGCCGGACGGTGAGACAAAGGTTCTCCCCAGACGTCCTCTGCCTGCCTCCTGTTTATTGGCAATGACAACTACAGGTCTGTCGCTGACGGGAAATTCTCTGACTTTGTCGTTGGTAGAGCCTACCGTATCGTAGACATGAAGTTCGCAGGGAAACCGAAGATGACCGGATACGGAAGCCTCTGTCAGAATGTTGCTCTTTGTTTTCAGACGGTATCCTACAGACGGTCTGCTTTCTATATGATAGCCCTCACTGCGGAGCTGCTGCATGGCTTTCCAGACTGCATTTCTGGAAACCTGCAGTTCATCCCCGATTTTCTGACCGGACAGATAGATGCCGGTATTGGCAAGGAGCAGCTTTAAAAGTTCTGTTCTTGTGGACATGGGAAAACCTCCAACTTTTGTATTAACTCCAGTATAGCACGAAATCGGACGGGAAAAAAGTTGAAGTTTACTCAAAAACCTTTATTTTTCACAATAAATATGCTAAAATAACATGTTACAAGTACATTTTATGGATATAATGGACGGAAGAGCGCTGCACCGGCAGTGTGAACGGGCAGGAAACTCTGTCGTCTGAAACATGAGGAGGAAAATAAAAAGTATATGGACAGTCACATAGGGTATTCACTTGGGATTATTGTTGTATTTCTGGCTTTGTCGGGCTATTTTTCGGCTACAGAGACTTCTTTTACATCCATCAACAGGATCAGAATGAAGAACCTGGCCGCTGACGGGGATAAGAGGGCCAAGAGAGTGCTGGCCTTAGAGAGCAAGTATGATAATCTGCTTTCCACAATTCTGATAGGAAACAATCTGGTAAATATCGGTCTTACTGCTGTAGCAACAGCAATCTTTCTGGAACTGAGTCCGGAATACGGCGCGACTCTTTCCACTATCGTGGCAACAATCGTGGTTTTAATTTTTGGAGAAATCTCACCTAAGAGTCTGGCGAAGGAAAGTCCGGAAAGCTTTGCCATGTTTTCAGCACCGATTATTCATGTGCTGATGGTGATACTGACGCCTGTAAATTTCCTGTTCAGCCAGTGGAAAAAGCTGCTGTCGAAGATGTTCAAGATGGTGGACAGCCGGGGAATCACAGAAGACGAGCTTCTGACCATCGTTGAGGAAGCTGAGACAGAAGGCAGTATAGAGGCGGGTCAGAGTGAACTGATTCAGAATGCCATTGAGTTTAATGATCTGGAAGCATGGGATGTACTGACGCCCCGTGTGGACATTAAGGCGATTGAGATAGATTCCACAAAGAAAGATGTGGCAAAGATGTTTATGGAAACAGGTTATTCGAGACTGCCGGTTTATGAAGGGGATCTGGACAAGATTCTGGGAGTGCTCAATCAGAAGGATTTTCACAACTATATTTCCGGTTCCAAGAAAACCATTTCCGACTATGTAAAGCCGGTTGTCTATGTGGCAGGTTCCATCAAGGCAGCGGATCTGCTGAAAAAACTGCAGATCAACAAGACTCATATCGCCATTATCGTCGATGAATACGGCGGTACCGCAGGACTTGTCACCATGGAGGATATTCTGGAAGAACTGGTAGGCGACATCTATGACGAGCATGACGAAGTTCAGTCTCAGGAAATCACCAGAATGCAGGACGGAAGCTACAGAGTGCTGTGCAGCACCAACGTGGAAAAGATGTTCGACTATTTTGATGAGGAAGTGGAACTGGAAGACGCAACCACTGTCAACGGATGGGTCGTTCTGCAGCTGGATAAGCTGCCGAAAGCCGGAGATACTTTTGAATATGAAGTGGGCCGCAAGGTGTTTGCGGTGCGGGTAATTCAGGCTGATGAGCGAAAAGCGATAGAAATCAATCTGAAGGTTACGGAAAAACCGGAAGAAGAACAAGTAAACAGAAAGGGGAATTAGCGAAGAGATGTCTTTAATGGAAAAGATCTTCGGAGATCTGAACGAAAAAGAACTGAAAAAAATCTATAAAATTGTAGATAAAATAGAGGCACTGGACGGACAGATGCAGGCTTTGTCCGATGAGGAACTGCAGGCGATGACGCCCAAACTGAAAGAACGGCTTAAGAATGGGGAAACTCTGGATGATATTCTGCCCGAAGCCTTTGCGGTATGCCGTGAAGGTGCTGTAAGAAGTCTCGGCATGAAGCATTTTCGTGTGCAGCTTGTAGGCGGTGTGGTTCTGCATCAGGGCAGAATCTCCGAAATGAAAACCGGTGAAGGTAAAACACTGGTGGCAACACTGGCAGCATATCTCAATGCGCTGGAAGGCAAAGGTGTGCATGTTGTTACTGTCAATGATTATCTGGCAAAACGTGACGCTGAGTGGATGGGTAAACTCTACTCCTTCCTGGGACTGACTGTGGGATGTGTCATTCACGGTATCAGTAACGAGGAGAGAAGAGCCGCTTATCTGGCAGATATTACCTATGGAACCAACAATGAGTTCGGTTTCGATTATCTGAGAGACAATATGGTCATTTATCAGGAAGAACTGATGCAGAGAGACCTGAATTTTGCCATCATCGACGAAGTGGACTCCATTCTGGTGGATGAAGCCAGAACGCCGCTGATCATTTCGGGGAAAGGCTCAAAATCCACAGATCTTTACAAGATTGCGGACAGATTTGTCACGGGGCTGACGAAGGACACTGATTTTACAGTGGAGGAAAAGGATCAGCAGGTTGCGCTGACCGATGAGGGGGTACAGAAGGCTGAAGCCTTTTTCAAGGTGGATAACTACGGTGATCCCGAAAATATGGAAATCAATCATCACGTGCTGCAGGCACTGAAGGCGCGTAACCTGATGGAGCGTGATGTGGATTATATTGTCAAAGACGGAGAAATTGTCATCGTAGATGAGTTCACCGGACGTCTCATGTTTGGTAGAAGATATTCCAACGGTCTGCATCAGGCTATCGAAGCCAAGGAAAGAGTTCTGGTACGTTCCGAGTCGAAGACGCTGGCAACCATTACACTGCAGAACTATTTCAGAATGTACAACAAGCTGGCCGGCATGACGGGTACAGCAAAGACGGAAGAAGATGAATTCAGAGATATTTACAACATGGATGTTGTGGTAATTCCTACCAATAAGCCGATTGCCAGAAAAGATCTGGATGACAGTGTTTATCAGACCGAGCGGGCGAAGTTTAAGGCTATTGCAGATAGAGTTGCTGAAGTTCATCAGACGGGTCAGCCTGTACTGGTGGGCACCATTTCCATCGAGAAGTCTGAACTTATCAGTGATATGCTGAAGAAGCGGGGGGTAAAGCATAATGTGCTCAACGCCAAGCAGCATGAAAAGGAAGCCGAAATCGTTGCAGAAGCCGGACGTCTTGGCATGGTAACTATTGCCACCAATATGGCCGGTCGTGGTACAGACATTATTCTGGGCGGAAATCCGGAATTTGAGGCCAAACGTGAAATGAAAAAGCTGGGATACAGCGAAGAGGCAGTTTCCTTTGCATCCAGCTTTGTTAAATCCGATGATCCCGAGATGAATGAGGCCAGAGAAAAATTCAACCAGCTCCACAGGCAGTTTAAGGAAGAACGCAAAGAGGAGCAGAACAAAGTGGTTGAAATGGGCGGACTCTGCATCATCGGTACTGAGCGCCATGAATCAAGACGTATCGATAATCAGCTGAGAGGCCGTTCCGGTCGTCAGGGCGACCCGGGTCAGACCCAGTTTTTCATTTCTCTGGAGGATGAACTGATTCGTCTTTTCGGCGGAGACAGAATGCAGAAACTGGTTGACCGAATGGGACTTGACGAGGATGAGGCCATCGAAGGCGGTATGCTTTCCCGTGCCATTGAAGGCGCCCAGAAGAAAGTGGAAGGCAAGAACTTCGGCATCAGAAAATATGTACTGCAGTACGATAATGTCATGAACAAACAGAGAGAGGTCATTTACGATGAACGTCGCAAGGTACTCTTCGGGGAGGATCTGAGGAGTGACATCATGAATATGATGTCTACCATTGTGAATGCCATCATCGATCCTATTGTAGTAGACTCCAAATTCCCGGAAGAATGGGATTTTGAGACTCTGACAAGGAATCTGAAAAAGATTACGGCTCAGTACAGAGGCAAGACCTCCTATACAACGGAGGAACTCAATACCATGACAGAAGAATCTCTGCGGGAATCTGTTATCAGTGAGTTTGAATCTCTCTACGATGCCAAGGAAGCCGAAATCGGAAGCGAGCAGATGCGAGAAGTAGAGCGGATGATCCTGCTTCGTGTTGTGGATAATCTCTGGATGGATCATATTGACGCCATGGATCAGCTGAAATCCGGAATCGGCCTGCGGGCACTGGGTCAGCAGGATCCTGCTGCAGCGTATGCAAAAGAAGGGTTTGACATGTTTGAGCAGATGATCAGCGCAATCCAGGAGGATACGGTGAAATACTGCTACAATGTGACCGTAGAAACCAAGACTCAGAGAAAAGCCATCATGGAGGCTGAGAAAGCGACCAAATCCGATTATGTGGATGACAGCGCATCTCGCGCAATGCAGGGACAGGGTCAGTTGCCTGAAGAGGCGCAGGTGCCTGAGAGGGAAGGAAAACCGGAAACCTACAGACGTGAACAGCCGAAGGTGGGAAGAAACGATCCTTGTCCGTGCGGCAGCGGCAAGAAATACAAAAACTGCTGCGGAAGATCGTAACCGTGAGCTGACTCTGACATCTGAGGAATGTGCGGTGAAGATACCTGAAGAATAAGAATTGAGATATACCCTGATGGTGAAACACGAAGAGATTCGCGGGAACTGTCGGGGTATTTTTCTGCTTTGCCGGCGGTTACTGTGTTTTCAGCGACTGATCCGGATTGGTTTTCAAACGGGCTGATATGGTACGGACAACAGAAAAAACAGCTGCCCAAATGAAAAGGCGGGAAAAGACATTTAATAATTGACAGGGAAATTAGAAAAATCAGAATAAAACACAACATAAATACCATTATATGTATAAATAGTCATAAAAAATTGTCCAAATCGGTTGTACAATAAAGCAAACAAATGTATTTTTTGGTCTTATTTTGTAATTTGGATGTTTTTTATGACAGAAAAGAAAAACACGAGGCTTCCGAATAAGTTTGAGGCAATTCTGCCGATTCTTGTTCTGCTGGGACTGATGATTTCCAACTATGTCCTTTCATGGGGCGTAGATCCGCATGTGCCTGTACTGATTGCGGCAATTGTCGCCTGTGCGGTGGGCGTATTCTGCGGACAGAAGATTAAGGATCTGATCAATGCGGCTATCGATGCTATCAGTCAGTCCATGGAAGCGCTGCTGATTCTCATCTTTGTGGGCTGTCTGGTCGGCTCCTTTGAATGGTGCGGAACCATTGCGGCAATTGTATTCTACGGACTGAAACTGCTGACTCCGACGGTTTTCCTTCCGGCTGTTGCAGTTATCTGTGGCATTGTAGGTATTTCTCTGGGTTCTGCTTACACAGTATCGGCTACCCTGGGTATTGCATTCATGACTATCGGTCATACCATGGGAATCAATCCTGCTTTAGTTGCGGGAGCCATTCTTGCCGGCGGATGTACCGGAGACAAATTCTCCCCGTTATCCGACTCAACGAACTTATCTGCTGCGGCTTCTCAGACAGGACTGTTTGACCACATCAGAGCTATGATTATGACCACATTCCCTGCATTTATTGTAGGACTTCTGATTTTCGGAGGAATCAGTATATTCGGCAATGTGGGAACTTATGACCCGACTGTAGTAAACGGTCTGTCAGACGCTATTGTCAGCCATTTCAATCATATGAGCCCTCTGCTCCTTCTGCCGATTCTGGTAATTGTAATTACCGCGGTGATGAAGCTGCCTGCTCTTCCGGGCGTACTGCTTTCATCCTTTACCGGCTGTATCTTTGCAGTAATCTTCCAGGGCGCGGGAATTGTTGACTGTATCACAATGGTACACTACGGATATTCTGCAGAAACCGGAAACGAACTGGCGGATCTGCTGCTGAACAGAGGCGGAATGGATTCCATGTTCTGGACAATCAACATTGCGATGATCGCCATCGGATTCGGCGGTATTTACAGTCAGATCGGCGCTGTAGAATCTATTTTGGGCGGTATTATCAGAAAAGTAAAGACACCATTTCAGATGGTTGCAGTTACAATTCTTACGGCTATGTTCTGTATCACCACCATGTGTGACCAGTATCTGGGGCTGATTGTACCTGCTTCCATGTACAAGGAAAAATATGACGAGATGGGTCTTGCCAGAAATCTGCTGTCAAGATCTCAGGAAGACGGCGGGACGCTGTGGTCACCGCTTGTTCCATGGTCCTCCTGCGGCGCATATCACTCCTCCATGCTGGGTGTCAGCACCTTTGCATATCTGCCGTTCTGTTTTGTAAATCTGGTGAACCCGATTATCTCTGTGGCAACAGCTGCATGGGGCGGAAACATTATCTATGCTGACGGTTCATACACCAATTTCTTCGGAAAACTGAAGAACGGCAAACCGGCAGAAGCGCCGGAAGAAGCTCACGAGAATGCTATGAAAGCACTGCAGGAGCTTCGCGCAAACGGAACATACAAATCTTTATAAAAATCAAAATGGAAGAAGTAATGAAATATGGAGTATAAAGGGATTCTGAAAACACGGACAAAGTCAAGAAATGCTATGATTCTTATCGTGGGGGCAATGCTGCTGGTTCTTGAATTCATGGCAAAACAGTATTTTTACCTGCCGATTACCGCATTGATTATGGCTGCCGTGTTTCACAAAAAAGAGCATATTGTTTCCAAAGAAGGTGTGGATATCCGCCGAAGTTTTTTCGGACTGGTTTCCGATAACCGCTGGGAATGGAGTGAGATTACGGCAGTGCAGCCGGATTACATCAAGGCCCGTCCCAATGCGCAGATCACCTTTGAAAAGGGAGTTATGCTCCGGACTTTTCAGTTTACTCCAGAAGACTGCCGTAAGATTCTGGAACTTGCTGCAGAAATGAATCCTGACATGATCGTCGATAATTACACAGAAGAAGAACAGGAAGAGATGGAGAAGGAAAAACTCCGTCGTCAGGAACAGCAGCGTGCACAGCGTGCACAGGCAAAGCGCAGCAGAAAAAGAAAATAACGGCTTGCTGTTCGCATGCAGTATGACACTCATTTCAAATAAAGAAAAAAGTCTCTCATAGTTTGAGACTTTTTTCTTTTACACAAAATGCTGATTTACGATATTTCTCCTGCCATCTCTTTACTGACCTACTTTTGCGAATTCCTCCTTAATCGCCTTGAGGTGCGCGGGCTCAGTCATCAGTTCCACAGAGGTCATGGTAAAGGCTTTGATAAATTCCAGTCCATTGTTTAAAGCTTCTTCAGAGCAGGAACGTTCCACAAATTCTCTGGTATGAGCTCCGTAGTGTCCGCCGTCTTCCGGCTGTCCCATACCGCACATCAGCTGTACGGCGGGACATTCATAGCTGACGTCCCCCAGATCGGAAGAACCGGGCAGGATTTCGTTTCCGCAGCGTTTGATCCGGTGTCCCAGCTTTTCATACTGTTGGCAGACCAGCTCAGACAAATACATATTACTGTCGGTATCCTTAAAGTCTGCTTCTGCTTCACTGATCTTTACAGTTGTTCCTGTACCCAGAGCCGCCCCTTCTGCACAGGCTGCGATTTTATCCATCAGTTCTTCCACATAGGCGGCTTTATTGGCGCGAATATAAAACAGAGCGGAAGTATAATCGGGAATAATATTCGGAGCCTCACCGCCTTTTACAATAATGCCGTGGATTCTGGCATCGGATTTTGTCTGCTGTCTCATGGCATTGACCAGATTGAAAAAATTGATCACTGCGTCCAGTGCGTTGAGTCCCTCGTGGGGAGCGGCGGCTGCGTGGGCCGTCTTCCCGTAGAATTCGTACAAGCGGCAGGTCATGGCCATGGTGTTGATGGAACTTCCGTTTTCTTCAAAAGGATGAGCCATCATTGCCACATCATATCCCTTAAAAGCACCTTTTTTTGACATTTCCACTTTGGCGCCGGCAGTTTCTTCGGCAGGAGTGCCGATAACATGGATCTCTCCGCCGTACCGATCGACGAACTCTCTGACTGCAATGCCGGTTCCCACGGATATCATGGCGATGAGATTATGGCCACATCCGTGACCCAGCTCAGGCAGGGCATCGTATTCAGCCAGCATAGCGATTTTCGGACCCGGATTCTTCCCCTTATAGACTGCTTTGTATGCTGTGGGAATCTCACAGAAGTTGTCTGAAGCTTCAAAGCCGTATTTTTTTAATAATTCCAGCTGCCATTGACAGGCTTTGTATTCCCGGTTTCCCAGTTCCGGATTATCATGAATTTTCAGAGCCAGATCTTTCAGTTCTGGGGCAAGTTCGCTCACAATTGTCTGAATTCGGCTCATATCCTTTTCTTTCTGTTCCATACTTGTTCACCTTTCTGTTTTTCATTTCTGCATTCTGTCAAATTCGTCTCTGATTGTCTGAAGGCAGTCAGGATTGCTCATCAGTTCCGCAGCGGTAAGATAAAAGCCGCAGATTACCTTCAGGGCGGCATCCATTCCTCCCTGGGACCCGGCGCATTGTGTAAATTCACGTGTATGAGGATTGATATTTTTGCCGCCGCTGATATCAAAGGTGCTCTGTACGGCCGGACAGCAGTAGCTGACATCCCCCATATCGGATGACCCCGGTGTGTATTCACCGTTGGTTCGGGTTACTGTAACGCCCAGACGTTCCATCTGCCGGGCAATCAGATCTGCAAGAGCAAGATTGCTGCAGGTATCTTTGTTATTCCCCTGTGTAAAACCTGTCCTGCATTCGACACCGGCGCCTAATGCGGCGCCTTTTGCACAGTTTTCCACTCTGGTAAACAAGTCATCCAGATCCCGGTAGTGATTGGCGCGCAGATAAAAGATGCTTTCTGTATAATCGGGAATAATGTTGGGAGCGGCGCCGCCTTTGGTAATAATTCCGTGAATCCGTACATCGGGTTTTGTCTGCTGACGAAGCGCGTTCACCATGTTAAAAAAGTTGATCATGGCATCCAGAGCATTTCTGCCTTCATAGGGAGCGCCTGCGGCATGGGCAGGTTTTCCGTAAAAGGAGATCTGGTAAGAGTTTACTGCCGTCGTATTAAAACAGTCTGCATTATATGACGAAGGATGGCTCATCATGGCCACATCCATTGCGTCAAAAGCGCCCTGCTCCGACATTTGTACTTTTGAACCCAGATTTTCTTCTGCAGGCGTGCCGAAGACATAGATTTCACCGCCCAGTTCATCGGCCAGTTCTCTCATGGCAATTCCTGAGCCTACGCCCACCATGGCGATGAGATTATGGCCGCAGCCGTGACCGATTTCAGGGAGAGCGTCATATTCTGCCAGCATGGCAATTCTGGGACCCGGCTTTTTTCCCCGATATACGGCTCGATAAGCCGTCTCGAATCCGGCGAAAGGAGATTCCGTCTCGAACCCGTATTTTTTCAGAAGCTCGATCTGAAGTCTGCATGCCGTATGCTCTTCCAGGCCGATTTCCGGATTATTCCAGATATTCAACGCCAGCTCTTTCAGTTCTGATGACAGACTCTCCACCGTTTTCTGCGCTTTTATGCTCAGATCATTCATTTTATTTTTCCTCCGCTGTGGTTTTATCGGCATTGTCTTCCGGCAGGAATACCTGAATAATGCCTTTCTTGTACCGAATCTTGGTAGGTATATATACCAGTGGAATACAGATCATCATTACGACGCCCTGCCATGAACTGTAGAAAGCCGGATCGATGAGGAAAGCAATGACACAGAGAATAAACGGAAGCGCTGCGCCCAGCATACGTTTTTTGGAATAGATGCCTGCGCCCATGTCGTTGCTGATACTGCCGAGAGCCAGACAACCGAACAGCGCCGGAAGCACGTTTGCGGCTGCAACAGAAACAGCAGGAGAATCGAAAACCGGCTGCAGCGGTGTCAGAAGAATGCATCCTAAAGCAAGAAGTACCAGAGTTACCATGGAAGAAACGGCCACTGCAACACCGGTGATGGCATCAGCGGCTTCAGTTCCTGCTTTTACGTTGGCAATTTTCAGTGCATTCATGGCGGAAGGAAGTTTCAGATTCAGGATGTTGCCTGTGACACAGGACACATAGTACGAGGAACCCATAACAGGTACTTCCGCAAACATTTCCGCGATTCCGGTAGGGATAAAGATTGCGCAGATTCCGCCGCAGGCGAGAAGCAGACCGGAGAAGGTCGGATAAATACCGGTTACAATACTGAGGATTAAAGGCACTGCCACAAAGATTGCGATGGCAGCCAGCGTGATCCAGTATCCGATACGGTGCATTCTGTCATAATATTCATTTCCGCATTTTTTATTGATAATAGCCATTTGATTTCCACCTTTCTATATCATCTCAGTTGAAGAATTTTGTCAGCCAAACAGATTGTTCCACAGTACAGAGGACGCCATTGCGCCGATAAGGCTGAAAGCCAGAGAAAACTGTGCAAGCCATCCGGCGCCGGTAGCTTTTGAAACTGCACTGATGACCAGAGCGATTACGATACTGGTGACAAAAGTCAGCAAACTTACAAGTCCGCCGAAGATCATAGGCACTATCAGTGCGCACAGCAGGGCGCTCATGAAAGTGCTCTGTGACAGTGCGCCCCATCTCTGATCTTTATCTCCCAGTTTTACAGATCCCAGATGCATTGGTTTACACAGACATAGGTTGGCGATCATGGTACTGGTGATTCCGATGCACATTGCCCATGCCATGAGAATAAAGGCGTCGGCGCCTGCATTGTTTACATCTACTCCCAAAGCGGACAATGCCAGATTTGCGGCCATCAGTTCATAGGTTACGGAACCCAGTACAGAGAGTCTGAACCAGCCGTAAGGCAGTCCGATGACCACAGCCAGAGAGGCGAGTCCTGTCACAATTGCCAGAGACGGCACGATGGAAAAGGTCAGAGAGGATTTTACCACCGCATTGACGGTTTCCTTGCTGATCCCTACTTTCAGAGCATGTCTTCTGCAGAGAAAATAGTAATACATTGTAATCACTGCCACTAAAATAATACCGATAATGACCATGGCCCAGAGCAGGCCACTGTTAGTAAGTTCCTTAAAACTCATACTTTTGTCTCCTTTCAGATTTTTCTGTTTTTTTATTGCTTGAGGCTATTCTATCGTCTTGACCAGGTCAAGAGTCAATGAAAATTTGAAATTTTTTATATAATATTTTATATATAGTGTTTTTTTGCTGTAAAATAGAACGGATGAATAAAAAACGGAAAAAAGGAATGCCGGCAGAACTTTCAGACAGAAGTTTCATGCTCGGGCTTTTTATCCAAAAAAACAAAAGGCGGAAAGCAGTTTTCTGATTTCCGTCTTTTGATAGACGCAGAACTGAGGGAATGTCAACCGGAATTTTTTGTTTCGAGAGAAAAGAGTATAAGGATTTGAGCAAAGCAGGTCTGTGTAACTGCATAAATACCCATATTTTCCCATATTTTCAACCAAAATAGACTTAAATATGAAAAAGATGTATAAGTTTTAAAGGAAGTCCTTAAAAAGTGCATACTTAAAATACAAAAAAATTGTTTTCTGGTTAACATTTATACATAATCGCAGGATTTTTAAAAATTGTGGTTGATATCTGTGCGGAGTTTCTTTCGACTTTCATGACGATAAAGTTATTAACCATATATCACAGTTGCGTACAGACTGCCGCCGGCACAGACTCCTATTTGGCCGGAGTCCAGACTTTATAATAGTCTGTCGGGCAGCCGTGGATATCTTCAGACATGATATACTGGGCAAAGTAATTTCCTTTTTTTTCAAGCCCCTGCTGACGAATATACTGATTGACAATTTCAATAAATTCATACTCACTGTCGGTACGTGTATAGCAGATGGCAGTGACAAATCTGGAAGGACCGATAATAGAAATCCGATCTGACGGGAATCCTTTTCTCCGGCTGACGGAATTGATGTCCTGGCAGGTTATGACAAAATTTCCTTCTTCGCGCCGCTGCTTGTTCAGGAAGTCCGTGCTGGTTTCAAGGGGCGTCTTTGTGCCCGGAGTATACAGGGAAAGCTGTGGCTGCAGGGACGGATCTAAAGATTTCAGAAAGGCGACTGTTTCCGGAATGGATTTTTCAATGTCCATCATGAGAAAAGTCAGTGGTCTGGATGTGAGTTCGGGTTTATTGCAGTTTTGGATTGTCTGATTGAGAAACTCCAGATAATGATGCAGATTTTCTCTGACTGCAATCAGTCTGGCAAGTTCCCTATCAGTGGTACGCAGCCTTTCCATGATCGTTTCACGGGTGTGACTGAGATCGGAGGTGCAGACAATTTCAAAAATATCGTCCAAAGGAACATCCATTGCACGAAGCCGCATGATATAATCCATGTTGAAAATATCGTCACGGTAAAAAATCCTGTAATTGGAGTTTTCGTGTTTCTTTTCTGCAAGAATGCCCTTTTTTCCGTAAAGTCTGATGGTATCTGCAGAAACGTCAAACAGACCGGTCAGCAGACCTATCTGATAATCTTTGAATCTGATTTTCATAGTAGTTGATGAGATTGGGTGCTGCGGGCACTTCGCTGATATATGGCAGACAGGGAAAAAGGATTATATCCACACAACAAACAGACAAAACCTTTTTCATTCAGCTGTCAAAGCGTGAAAATGAGAAACAAATGATCATGGGAAACCCGCAGAACCTTTGGAATTCCTTTTATTGTTTTTTGGCTTTATTATAGCAGAACTGCTCAGAAAAGTCTATAAAACCGAGAAGAAGAGAAAAGCGGTTTTCTGTCAAAACATTCGTTTTACGCCGCACACATTTTATGATAAAATATACTGGCATCAATCTTATAGAAAAGGAAGTGATACAATGATTCAGTTAGATCAGATTAAATCTGAACTGCCGATTGCAAAGGCGAATCTTAAAGAGGCAGGTGAGTCCCTTTGACCTGTCTGGTCTGAGGGAAAAACTAGCTGACCTGAACAGGCAGACAGAGGCTGCGGATTTCTGGAATGATCCGGAGGCGGCCCAGAATTTACTAAAGAAAAAAAAGGCTCTGGAAAAAAAGGTTGAACAGTATGAAACCCTGGAAACAGACCTTGAAGATATTGGAGAACTTATCGAGCTGGCGGAGGAAATGGAAGACGAGGAAGAAGCCCGGTCTATCGTGTCTTCCTTTGAGGAACTGCAGAAAAGTCTGGAAGAGCTGAAACTGGATACTCTTTTGGACGGAAAGTATGACCACAACAACGCAATCATCTCTATTCATGCCGGCACCGGCGGCGTAGACGCCATGGACTGGGCAGAGATGCTACTGCGTATGTATACCCGTTGGTGTGAGAAAAAAGGCTACAAGGTGACCATGGTGGATCTTCAGGACGATACGGAGGCAGGCATCAAAAGCGCCACCCTTATTGTCGAAGGAGAGAATGCCTATGGGTATCTGAAAAACGAGAAAGGTGTGCACCGGCTGGTAAGAATTTCGCCGTTTAACTCTGCCGGAAAGCGGCAGACCTCCTTTGCGGCTCTTGAAGTTATGCCTGAAATTGAAGATGATATGACTGTGGAAATCGATCCGGAAGATCTGCGGATCGATACCTACAGGAGTAGCGGCGCAGGTGGACAGCATGTCAATAAAACAGACTCCGCCATTCGTATTACCCATCTTCCGACCCATATTGTGGTAACCTGCCAGAATGAACGAAGCCAGCATCAGAATAAGGAAATGGCCATGAAGATTCTGGCATCCAAGCTGATGGAACTGAAGGAGCAGGAACATAAAGAGAATCTGAAGGAACTGAAAGGGGACTTTTCGCTGATCACCTGGGGTTCTCAGATTCGATCCTATGTTTTCCAGCCCTATACCATGGTCAAGGATCACAGGACAGGCGCAGAGGTGGGAAACGTCAATGCAGTGATGGATGGTGATCTGGATTACTTTATTAACGAGAAACTGAAACAGAAGGACAATAACTAATATGAACATTGTAGAAAAACTGGCAAGTGAATTTAAGGTGAAAAGAACGCAGGTGGAGCATACTGTGGAACTGATCGACGAAGGAAACACAATTCCTTTTATCGCCCGTTACAGAAAAGAAGTGACAGGCGGGCTGACCGATGTGGTTCTCCGCGATATGGAGGAAAGACTGCAGTACCTGCGTAATCTGGAAAGCCGCAAGGAAGAAGTCATTCGTCTCATTGAAGAGCAGGGCAAGCTGACAGAGCCTCTGAAGGAAGAGATCGAAAAGGCTGAGGTTCTGCAGCGGGTAGAGGACCTCTACAAACCATACAAGCAGAAGAAGGCGACCAGAGCTTCCAAAGCGAAAGAGCGGGGACTGGAGCCCCTTGCCATGATCTTTTATGCGCAGCAGAAAAAAGAAGGCAGCGTGGAGGAGATCGCCGCAGACTTTGTCGATCCAGAAAAGGAAGTGAATACACCGAAAGAGGCCGCACAGGGGGCCATGGACATCATTGCGGAGATGATAGCCGATGATGCGGATCTGACCAAAGCCATCAGAGAAAAGACTTATGCCAGAGGTCAGATTGCCACAGAGGCAGTGGATCCGGAAGAAAAGACAGTGTACGATATGTACTACGGCAGCAGTGAGGCCATCTCCAAAATGCCTAATCACAGAGTACTGGCAGTAAACCGGGGAGAAAAGGAAAAGAAACTGAAAGTGAAGGTGGCCATAGATAGTGAGGAGATCACCAGTCTCATTGCAAAACAGGTGATTCGGGGCAAATCCATATTTACAGATCTCCTGCAGGATACCATCGCCGATGCTTATAAACGGCTCATTGCGCCTTCCATTGAAAGGGAAATGAGAAACATACTTACTGAACGGGCAGAGACGGATGCAGTCAAGGTATTTGCCAAAAATACAGAAAAACTTCTCATGGTGCCACCTGTGAAGGGAAAGAAAATCATTGCCATTGACCCGGGTTACAGAACCGGCTGCAAGGTGGCGGTACTGGATGAAACAGGAAAACTGAAAGCATACACCACCATTTATCCTACAGAGCCGAAAAACGATGTGGCGGGCACGGAACGGACTCTGCAGAAAATCATCGAAAAATACGGTACGGATATTATCGTTATCGGAAACGGTACGGCTTCCAGAGAAACTGAAGAAGTGGTTGCCGCTTTCCTGAAAAAACACGATTATCCCATTCAGTATACTATCGTCAATGAGGCGGGTGCATCTGTGTACTCCGCTTCCAAACTGGCCACGGAAGAATATCCGGATCTGGATGTAACCACAAGAGGCGCCATGTCTCTGGGACGGCGTCTGCAGGACCCTCTGGCAGAGCTTGTCAAGATCGATCCCAAGCATATCGGAGTAGGACAGTATCAGCATGACATCAATCAGAAACAGCTGGATACGGCTCTGGCCAATGTGGTGGAAGACTGTGTAAACCGGGTGGGCGTTGATCTGAATACCGCTTCACCGTCACTGCTTTCTTATATTGCAGGAGTCAATATGGGAATCGCCAGGAACATTGTGGCATACAGAGAGGAACACGGAAGGTTCCGCAACAGAAAAGAGCTTCTGAATGTATCCAAACTGGGAGAAAAAGCTTTTAAGCAGTGCGCAGGCTTTATGCGTATTGCTGACGGAACGGAGCCTCTGGACAGCACCTCCGTACATCCTGAGTCCTACGGGGCATGCGAAGAGATGATGGCTAAGATTGGCATTTCCAAAGAAGATATTGCAAAAGGGGGAGCCGGAAACATCGATGAAAAGATCTTTCAGGCTTATCCCGCAAAGAAACCGGCTGAAAGTGTAAAGAAGATGGCAGAGGATCTGGGTATCGGTCAGATGACCCTGACGGATATTATCGCTGAAATGAAAAAACCTGCCAGAGATCCGAGAGAGGATGCGCCGCCGGTAATTTTCAGAAATGACGTGCGCAGCTTTGAGGATCTGAAGGTGGACATGGAACTGACGGGAACAGTGCGTAATGTGGTGGATTTCGGAGCTTTCGTCGATATCGGTGTAAAACAGGACGGTCTGGTGCATATATCGCAGATGAGCAATCGGTTTATCAGTCATCCTATGGATGTGGTGTCTGTGGGAGATACGGTAAAAGTAAAAATTCTCAGCATTGATCCGGAAAAGAAAAAGATCGGTCTGACTATGAAATTTTAAAAGAAAATTACTGAAACAGAAAGGAACGTTATGGCTTTTAACACCATTATTTTCGATTTTGACGGCACTGTTGCCAACACCAACAGACTGGTTATCGAATCCTGGCAGAAAGTTTATCTGACGCTGACGGGGAAAGAAGAAAACGAGGCTGTGATCAAGGCCACCTTTGGAGAACCGCTGGCCGTCAGCATGGAGAAGGCTTTTCCGGAAACTCCTGTTGAGGAAGCCATTGCGATTTATCGGAATCATCAGAAGGACATTTATGAGGAGATGATAGAACCTTTTCCCGGGATGACAGAGCTGATCCGAAAACTGAAAAAAGACGGATACAAGGTCGGGGTTGCGACTTCGCGCCTGAAAAACACCACTGTAATCGGTCTGAGAAAATTCGGAATTGCAGATATCCTTGACTGTCTGGTGACTTGTGAAGATACGGAAAAACACAAACCCGATCCTGCTCCGGCGCTGATTTCCCTGGAAAAGCTGGGTGCAGATCCAAAGGAGACAGTGATGGTGGGGGACAGCATGTTCGACATCAGATGTGCGCACAATGCAGGAATAAAAGCAGTGCTGGTAGGCTGGGCGGAAGCTGTCAGTGAAGAAGATATGGCAGGTCCCGACAGGCCTGAATTTGTCATAGATAAGGCAGAGGATCTGTTTGAGATATTGCGGGGATAGAAGCAGGTAAGGAGACGCTATGCTGAACATCTTTTACGGTAGAGAAAGTATCGATAAAGAAAAATTCATTTACAGCTCCATTGCAGAAAAGAAAGGGAGAACGCTGGTTATCGTGCCTGATCAGTATACGCTGGAAGCAGAAAAGCAGGCGTTCTCCCTGCTTCGTACAGAGGGTATGATGAACGTGGAGGTTCTCAGTTTTTCCCGTCTTGGGGGAAGGCTGATTGCGGCCCGGGGTGGAGGAGGAAAAACCTTCATCGATAAATACGGACGTCACATGCTGCTGTTTCAGATTCTGTCACAATGTGAGGATCGTCTGCAGGTCTTTCGGGGAAATCTGCGGAAAAATTCTTTTATTGAGATGACTAATAACTTCATCTCTGAAATGAAACAGTATCAGGTAACGAGCAGCGATCTGCGGCAGCTGCGCAGCGGACTGGATGAAGAAAGCCTGCTGTCGGCAAAACTTGCGGACCTGCAGATTCTGTTTGACGAATATCAGAAGCGGATAGAAGGAAAATATACGGATTCTGAGGATTATATCGATCTGTACATGAGTAAGATTTCCGGTTCTGAACTGATTGCGGAAAGCCGGATATGGGTTTACGGCTTTGACAGTTTTGCACCTAAGGCGCTGGCAGTGCTGGGAAATCTCATGGCATCAGCCCGTGAGATGAATGTATTTCTAACATGTGACAGGAACTGCAGAGATGAGGAACTCTTTTTGCTGACGGAGCTGGTGATAAAGGGGCTGGAACATCAGGCCGAAATATTCAGTGTGGAACACAGACAGATTCAGGTAGTGGAAGGCTGCGGCTTTGACAGGGAGCATAAGAGTGAGGCTGTTTCTCATCTGGAAAAGGAACTTTATGCCGTGGCAAGGCGACCTCTGAAGCTGACAAAGAAAGAAGAACAGTCTGTCACGGTGGTGCAGGCCGCCAACATGTACAGCGAGGCGGAAAGCGCAGCTTCCTATATTCTGCATCTTCTGCGGGACAAGGGATTTCGCTGCCGCGATATTATGGTCATCTGTAACGATCAGAATGTCAGGGGTTCGATTATCAGCAGAGTTTTTCAGGAATACGGAATTCCGCTTTTTGATGACAGAAAGCGGTCTGTTCTCAGTTCTCCTGCGGCCGCCGCAGTGACCTCCATGCTGGAGACGGTGGTTTACGGGATGAGAACTGCAGACCTTTTCAAAGCATTGAAAACCGGATTTCTGAACCTTGATTATGAGGAAATCGAGCAGCTGGAGAATTATGCGGTGAAATACAGAATCAAGGGAACCATGTGGGAAAGACCCTTTGTGAAAGGAGCGCTGGAATATGGGGACGATGGACTTGATGCCCTCAATGACATAAGAGAAAGAGCCGTTGAGCCTTTTCTCGTGCTGAAGCAGCTTTGTGAAGCAGCCGGCAATACCGGTACTTTTGTGAAGGACTACTATGATTTTCTGATAGAGAGGCTGCAGATGGGAGAGAAACTCAGGTCTCTGATGCAGAAACAGCAGGAACAGGGTTTTCTGGATCTGGCGGAAGAAACAGCTCAGATCTGGGGACAGATTATGGGGCTTTTTGACCAGATTGTGGAGCTGGCCGGAGAAGAACCTTTTGAGGGAAGCGTTTTTGAAGGACTTCTGACTGCCGGACTGTCTCAGCTTGAAACAGGCGTACTGCCTCCGACTTCTGACGAAATTCTTATGGGTACCATGCAGAGGACCAGAAGCGGCAGAGTGAAGGCAGTGCTGGTTCTGGGAGCCAACGAGGGACTGCTGCCGGCGGGAGCTACAGATGAGGGTCTGTTCAGTTTTGAGGAGCTGGAATATCTGGCAGAGGAAGGAAAGGAACTGTGTAAGGTGGACAGAATCCGTGTCATGGAAGAGCGCCTTGCCATTTACCGGAATCTTTGTGAACCGTCAGATTATCTGTGGATCAGTTTTTCGGCCAGTGATGAAGAAGGACGGGAGACGAGGCCTTCAGAAATTATCGATACTCTGTTGAGAATCTTTCCTGATCTGACCGTAGAACAGGATATTATCAGCAGCGGGAATATGAAGGAACTGGTAGGAGGGCGGATCAGCACTCTGCGCCATCTGACTGCTGCGCTGCAGCGAGGGAGAAGGGGAGAAAAAATCGACGGAGGCTGGAAGGCCGTGATTGACTGGTATCGAACTCATGAACCGGACAGTCTGGCACAGATTTCTGAAGGACTTGCCTTTACAAACACTCAGAATGATATTTCAGGGGAACTGGCAGATCTGCTGTATCGCAGAGATATAAATCTTCCTCTCGTTTTGAGTCCGTCCAGACTGGAACGATTCAGCAGATGTCCATTTTCTCATTTTGTGGCATACGGACTCAGACCGGAAGAACGTCGCATCTTTCAGGTCGCCGGCCGTGAAATCGGTGATATTTATCACAGCTGTCTCATGGAAATTTCCCGAAAACTGACAGAAGAAAACACCTGGGATACGGTTACGGAGGAAGAATGCAGAAGTTTTGTCCGTGAAACAGCGCTGAAAGAGGCAGAAACTTACCGGGAAGGACTCTTTTCTTTCAGTAATGAAGAGCGCTATAAGACAAAAAGAATAGAGGACACCTGTTTTCATGTGTGCTGGGTTCTCATTGAACAGGTTCGTGCGGGAAAGATTGAAGAAAGCCTTTATGAAGTGCCTTTTGGCAGGAACTGCGATATTCCGCCTGTGGAGGTGTCTGTGGAAGGACAGTACATATATATAGAAGGAAAAATCGACAGGCTGGATCTTCTGAAAGGGGATCGGGTGAAGATTATCGACTATAAGACCGGAAAGGAGACCTTTGATGTAAAAGAGGCCCGCAGAGGCTACAGACTTCAGCTGATGCTGTACCTGAAAGCTGCCCAGCAGAATAAGAAAAAACCGGCGGGAGTGTTCTATTTTCTCATCGATGATCCCAGGGTGGATCTGACCGAGACGGAACAGGAGAATATTTCTGAAAAAATTTCAAAAGAAATGAGGAAATCTTTCAGACTGGATGGCATCATGGTAGACGATGCCCGGGTAATTGACGATATTGCAGGAGAGTTTGAAGGTTTTTCGGATATTCTTCCGCTACGGATGAGCAAAGAGGGCGTCAAGGCAACTTCGGAAGGATTTCTCCTGAGTGAGGAGGAATTTGCGGAGCTGCAGGCAGATGTGGACAGACAGATAAGCATGCTCTGCGGAAGACTGTCTTCCGGAAGAATTGCCATCAGACCGAAGAAGACGGACAGAACCTCCCCGTGTGTATACTGTGAATACCGATCGATCTGCAGATTTGATTTAAATTTCCCAGGATGCAGATATGATCTTGTGAAATGAAAAAATATGTGGTATACTGTTTGACAGCGGGCAAAGCTCGGTCTTGCCCGCATGATGCTTCCGTGGCTCAGTTGGCAGAGCAGCGCATTCGTAACGCGCAGGTCGCCGGTTCGATCCCGGCCGGGAGCTCCATAACAAAAACCGCTGAAAACGCTTGATTTCAAGCTGTCAGCGGTTTTTCTGTTTTTTGGTGTTTTAGTTTGTATATAACCGGTATGGTTTTGCGGTATGTTAGCATGACCCTCTTAATTTCCAACATCGATAAAATCCCGGCAGCATCCGGTGGAATGTGTATGAATGTGAATTTCTGCCGCAGAATCCCGGAAACTTTTCAGTTTTAGACCGCCCAAACCCGCATATAATGGGGATAAAGCACAGTAAAGGAAAATTCAGGAAAGTTAATTTTCTGTCAAAATTTATAATGATTTTTGCCGAGTATTGTAGTATAATATATCCTGTATGATTATAAGACGACTATTTTAGAAAGGAAGGTTTCAAATATGAGCGCAAATGCAAAGCATTTACATAGCATTGACGCCGGCCACTACAAGAACACCGCCGGCTGTGAAACCGAGGTTATGCCGATTCCCGACATTGTGAAGATTTCGATGTCACAGCACATCGGCGCCCCTTGCAAGCCTTTAGTTGCCAAAGGCGACACAGTCAAGGTGGGACAACTTATCGGAGATACGGATGCTTTTGTAAGTGCACCGATTCATTCCAGCGTATCCGGAACTGTTGTAGGTATTGAAACACAGCGTTCCGCCGCAGCCGGTAACGACACGCTGGTTGTCATCGAAACTGACAAAAAACAGGAAATGTGTGAGAACATCAAGGTTCCTGAGGTAAACGACTTACAGAGCTTTGTAAAAGCAGTCAGAGACAGCGGCCTTGTGGGACTGGGCGGCGCTTCTTTCCCTACACATATCAAGTACAATCCAAAAAATATTGATGAGGTGCATACCTTAATTGTCAATGGTGCAGAATGTGAACCGTTTATTACTTCTGACCACAGAACCATGCTGGAAGATACCCAGGACATTATCGACGGCATGAAGCTGATCATGGAGTATATCGGACTGGACGAAGGTTATATCGGAATCGAAGAGAACAAGCCTGACGCTATCGAAAAGCTTGACAGAATGTTTGCTGAGCAGGGTCTTACCAACATGCATACCTTCAAACTGCAGGCAAGATATCCGAAGGGTGCGGAGCGTGTTTTGGTCTACGAGATCACCGGCAAAGAGATGAAGGCCGGCGTACTGCCTGCTGATCTTGGCGTAA
The DNA here is from genome assembly GCA_949289445.1 of uncultured Eubacteriales bacterium. Taxonomy (GTDB): domain Bacteria; phylum Bacillota; class Clostridia; order Peptostreptococcales; family Anaerovoracaceae; genus Senimuribacter. Next base: position 48,563 of record CASEOD010000028.1, on the reverse strand, counting down.
TCCTTTCCAATGTAACTTCCGTTGCATTTGTGGGACAGTATTTCAGAAACGGCATTCCACTTGTAAACAAGAGAATGACTGTAGACGGTGATGCAGTTGCACAGCCTAAGAATATTATCGCTCCTATCGGAACCATGATTCATGACGTTGTGGAATTCTGCGGCGGATATAAAGCCGAACCGAAGAAAATTCTGATGGGCGGTCCGATGATGGGAAGAGCGATCTTTTCTGATGCAATGCCGATTGTAAAGAACAACAATGCAATTCTGGCATTCTCAAAAGAAAAGTCCTACATTCCTGAAGAAACCGCATGTATCAATTGCGGAAGATGTCATCAGGCCTGTCCGTTCAATCTTCTGCCGACAGCTCTTGCTGAGGCTTATGAGCGCAGAGATGCGCAGAAGCTGAGCGATCTGCAGGTTATGCAGTGCATGGAATGCGGAAGCTGTTCCTATGTATGTCCTGCAAGAAGACCACTGGGATTCATGAACAAGCTCGGAAAAGCTGTTGTAAAGGAGGCTGGAATTAAATAATGGATAAGACATACTATAATAATCTGGCGGTATCCTCCGCGCCACATCTGGTGACGAAGCTGGATACAAGCAAAACAATGGCAATGGTGCTTGCTGCACTGGTACCTTCTTTCTGTGTAAGTATATATGTATTCGGCGCCAGAGTCATCTTGCTGACACTGGTATGTGTCGTTGCAAGTGTAGGCTTCGAATGGCTCTATAATAAGCTGATGCACAAGAGACAGACTGTGGGAGATCTGTCTGCTGCGGTAACAGGTGTGCTGATTGCGTTTAACGTGCCTTCCAGTTTCCCTTACTGGATGGCGGTGATCGGCTGCTTTGTTGCAATCGTGATTGTAAAGCAGCTTTACGGCGGAATCGGAAGAAACGTTGTAAACCCTGCTATTACAGCCAGAATTGTACTGTTTATTTCCTTTGCGACAGAAATGACAACCTGGCCGGTACCGAGAACTTCCACCATTGATGCGGCAACAAGTCCGACTCCGCTGGGAATCCTCAGTGAAGGAAGTGTGGCGGACCTGCCTTCCAATATGGAAATGTTCCTGGGAACCATCGGTGGTTCCATGGGTGAGGTTTCCGCTATCGCACTGCTGATTGGCGGTCTGTTCCTCATCTGGAAGAAGATCATCTCTCCGATTATCCCGGTATGCTTTGTGGGTACTGTGTTTGTCATTGCACTGCTGTACTACGGTATTGCCGGCAGTGAGCTGGGTGCATTACATATGGCAGTGTTCCATGTCTGCGCCGGCGGCGTAATGCTGGGTGCATTCTTCATGGCAACCGACTATGTAACTTCCCCGATCATGCCTCTTGGAAAAGTGATCATGGGCATCGGCTGCGGTATAATCACCATGGTTGTAAGACTCTGGGGTTCCTATCCGGAAGGAGTTTCCTTCTCCATCCTGCTGATGAACATTATGACACCGCTGATCGATCAGCTGTGCATTAAATTAACATATGGAGGTGCAAAGAAAAATGAAAAATAACAATACATTCGCACCTATCGTCGTTCTGGTTGCAATCTGTCTGGTTATTACAGCGGCTCTTGCGGCAACCTACGGCGTAACCAAACCGATTATCGATGCAAATACAAAGAAAACAGCTGATGAAGCCCGTATGGAACTGCTTCCGGCAGCTGACAGCTTTACTGAATATGAGGGTGATCTGGCAGTTTCAGATCCGGATAAAGTTTTTGTAGAAGAGTGCTACATCGCTGACAACGGCTCCGGCATGGTTGTAACGGTAAGCACCAAATCCTTCGGCGGAGCTCTGACCGAAATGATCGGTATTGATTCTGAGGGGAAGATTACCGGTGTAAAGGTTACTGCCCATGCAGATACTCCGGGTCTTGGAACCAAGGCTCACGATGCAGGTTATCTGGAACAGTATAAAGGTCTTTCGGAACTGACATCCACATCTGCCAAAGATGACAGCTCCATTACTCATGTAACCGGAGCAACCATTTCATCCAATGCGGTTCATTACGGCGTATACTGCGCTTTAGAACAATATAAGGAAGTAGGAGGTGCGAAATAATGGAAAACAAGCCAAGTAAATTAAGCATCCTTACCAAGGGTATCATCAAGGAAAATCCTGTACTGGTACTGCTGCTGGGAACCTGTCCTACACTGGCAACTACTTCTTCAGCAATCAATGGTATCGGAATGGGCGTTTCTGCCATGGCAGTACTGATCTGTTCCAATATTGTAATTTCATTACTCAGAAAAATTATTCCTGACAATGTCCGTATTCCGTGCTACATCGTCGTAATTGCCGGATTTGTAACAGTGGTTCAGCTGCTGCTGCAGGCGTTTGTACCTTCCCTGTACGCTTCTCTGGGACTCTTTATCCCATTGATCGTAGTAAACTGTATCATTCTGGGAAGAGCAGAGATGTTCGCCAGCAAGAACAACCCGTTTGATTCCGCACTGGACGGTATCGGCATGGGTATCGGTTTCACCATTGCTCTGGGCATTATGGGTCTGATCAGAGAATTTTTCGGAAGCGGCACACTGTTCGGTGTAGAAGTTCTGACAGACATCGTTCCGGGCATGGGAATCTTCAATCTGGCTCCGGGCGGATTCTTCGTATTCGGATGCCTGATTGCCGCTGTAAACTTCCTGACCAAAGGAAAGGCTCTGAAGAAGAAAGAATTTGGCTGTGAAGGATGTGCAATGGCTGCAATGTGCGGCGGCGCGAGAAAAGAAAAGAACGGATGTGTAGAGAAAGGAGCTGAAGAAGTATGCTAGCAATCACTGTAATCATGAGCATGATTCTCGTTAACAACTATGTACTGGCGCAGTTCCTGGGTATCTGTCCGTTCCTCGGCGTATCCAAGAAGCTGGATTCAGCAGTGGGTATGGGTATTGCGGTTATCTTTGTCATGGTACTGGCAACCATCGCAACCTGGCCTATCATGCTGGTTTTGAACAATTTCAACATTGGATATCTGCAGACGGTAGTGTTCATTCTGGTTATTGCAGCGCTGGTACAGCTGATTGAAATGATGATGAAGAAATATCTCCCTGCTCTGCACAAGGCGCTGGGTGTATATCTGCCGCTGATCACGACAAACTGTGCGGTTCTGGGCGTGTGCATCTCCAATATTGATGCCGGTTACGGATATCTGTTATCAATCGCCAACGCTTTCGGTGCCGGTGCCGGTTTCCTGCTTGCCATGGTTCTGTTTGCAGGTGTGAGAAGCAAACTGGAAAATGAAGAAGGCGTTCCGATGGCATTCAGAGGAGTTCCTATTACATTAATTACTGCTGCTATGTTATCTCTGGGCTTCATGGGCTTCAGCGGATTGTTCCAGTAAGAATAGGAGGCGAATGGTATGGTAACACCAATTTTAATTGTTGTGGCAATCGGTCTGGTCTGCGCTGTCATTCTGACCATTGCTTCTAAGGTATTCTTTGTACCTGTTGATGAAACTTTCGCTAAACTGCGTGAAGAACTGCCCGGTGCCAACTGCGGTGCCTGCGGTTTTGCAGGATGTGACGATTATGCCAATGCACTGGCTGCTGATCATTCCCTCAGCTGCTCCAAATGTCCTGTGGGCGGCGCTGCTGTAGCCGAGAAGCTGGCTGCGATTCTGGGTGTGGAATCCGGCTCTGCCGACAAGCAGGTTGCAGTGGTAATGTGTAACGGAACGAAGGAAGCTGCCAAGACAATCATGGAATACGGCGGCATGCAGACATGTTCTGCTGCAAAGCAGTTCTTTGGCGGTCTGTCTGCCTGCCCTTACGGCTGTATCGGTCTGGGAGACTGCGAAGCGGCCTGTGATTTTGACGCGATTCACATCTGTGATGGCGTTGCTGTGGTAAACAGAGACAACTGTGTGGGATGTGGCGTTTGTGCCAAGACCTGTCCGAACTCTGTGATTAAAATTCAGAGTGCGAAAAATCTGGTTGTGGTACAGTGTAAATCCGAAGCGAAGGGTGCTGATACAAGAAAAGCCTGCACCAACGGCTGCATCGGATGCAGAAAATGTGAAAAGACCTGTAAATTTGAGGCTATCACAGTTGAAAACAACGTGGCAAGAATCGATCCTGAAAAGTGTAAGAACTGCGGCCTCTGCGCGAAGGAATGTCCTACCGGTGCAATCAATAATATGAGAATCAAAAAAGCACCTGCGGCAAAGCCGGCTGCAGAAAAAGCGGAAGCTTAAACTGAATATGCGGTAATCGCTGCGGCCCCGCCATCAGGCGGGGCCCTTTTGGTTTCTGAAAGAGTCAGGCTCTGACCGATATCCGGTCAGGATAGATAAGGTATGAAAAGAGAGGTTCGGTATATGAAAAGGGATATCATGGAAAAAGCGAAAGAACTGCGTCATGAGCTTCACAGACATCCGGAACTTTCCGGCGAGGAAAATGAAACAAAGAAGAAACTCATGGACTTTATCAGGGCAAATTCCACTCTGCAGATTACGGATCGGGGCAAGTGGTTCTATGTGGAATATCATCCGGAACAGCCGGCAGAAGAGAAAGGCTCAATTGCGTTTCGTGCAGATATGGACGCTATCAGAGTTGTGGAGGATGACAGTCTGCCCTATGCATCTGAAAATACAGGGGTAGCTCACAAATGCGGCCATGACGGTCACAGCGCTGCATTGGCGGCTTTTGCTCTGACACTTTCTGAGCAGGACGCAGACAGAGATGTGTATCTGATATTTCAGCACGCTGAAGAGACCGGTGAAGGAGGAGAACCCTGCGCTGCGCTGATTGAAGAAAAGCAGATCGGGGAGATTTACGGACTGCATAATTTTCCCGGTTATGAAGAAGGAGTTCTGCTTCTGAAGGAAGGAACTGTCAATTGTGCCTCTAAAGGAATGGAAATTATATTCACCGGCACATCTGCTCATGCAAGTCAGCCGGAAAAAGGAAAAAATCCTGCTTTTGCTGTCAGCGATACTGTACTTGCTTTAAAAGAGATAGCAGATCCGGCATGTTATGAGGGACTGATTCTGGCTACCGTCGTTCAGATCGATGTGGGAGAGCGCGCCTTTGGCGTTTCAGCCCATAAAGGAAAGCTTCTGCTGACCATCAGAGGACAGATAGAAGAGGAGATGGACAAGCTTCAGGATTGGATAGAAGCTTTTGCAAAAGAGCAGGCGCACCGGTACGGGCTTGAAATCTCCTTTAACTACTATGATGCTTTCCCTGAAACCTTCAATCATAAAGAGAGCATCGATAAAATCAGAAGGATTGCTGAAGAGAAGGGATGGAAAACCCTGGACATGGAAGCGCCCATCAGAAGCTCGGAAGATTTCGGCCACTATCTGAAAAAGGCTCCAGGAGCGCTGATCTGGATGGGAGCGGGATTTGACTGTACGCCGCTTCATTCAGAGGACTTTGACTATAATGACAGACTGATCGAAAGAAGCGTAGACTTCTTCTGCAGTTTGCTGTAAAAATAATATTTTCCATGGGAAAAGAGCTGCCGTATGCGAAACTGCAGCTCTTTTCTGTTAAGAAAAAGTCTGGTACAGTACAATGACGGTGTACAAGGGTTCCATGCTGACAATCAGCAGGCAAAATGAGATCAGAGAATACAGCAGCGAAAGAATCATCCAGGACTTTCCGTACCCGGGCAGAACCTTAAAGGTTTTCTGTATCTGTATGTGTTCCTGTGTCAGCAGAAATTCAAAAAAGCTGTTGACGGAAAGAGCATCGATAATACCGAATCTGAAGAAGGGAATAAACAGAAGGCAGGATTCTCGATCTCCATGGGCGGCATCTTCGCACAGAAAGATTCCTCTGCGGTCGAATCTGACAAACCCGATATGATCCAGAGTAATGGAATATTTCTTATTCCGCAGCACACTGCAATAGGTGATTTCATGATCGTTGTAGACCGTATAAAAGAATTTGTATCCGAAGAAACAAAGGGTAAAGACGGAGATGATGATAAAATAATACAGAAGGGACGGAAGCAGATATACTTCGTAGTCTTCCAGTCTGTAAAGTTTAATCTGCACCAGAAGTGTCAGCCTGAGCAGACACAGAGCGACAATCATAAGATAAAGAATTATTTTTGCTTTGTTTGTATAGGTATAGGATATTTTGTGCATTGGATTTTTCGATTCCTCCCGCAGGAGTGAATCGCTTTCCCTCCTTTTCTGGTATTGTCTTGTGCAGACGGTATTACAGTCTTCCTTTTGCACAGGCAAAAGTGTTGTAAACAGTACATATAAAAAATAAAGCAAAAAATGTGCCAGAGATAATGACCACAGAGCCTTTAAAATCAGAAGAAGGAAAGTAAATATAATGGGACAAAAATGGATAAATCGGGAATTACTCTGATAAAAAAGAAGGAAATTTTTGTCTGGAACGGGAGTTTTTTCGATTTATCTGTGGAAAAAAGGATGGCATATATTTTGCAATTAACGGTTTTAAGTGCGCATTTACATTATTTTTTAGAAAATGGAGGTATTATCTTATGATGAATTACATATGGGCAGTGCTCATAGGAATTTCAATTATCGCAGGAATTATCACCGGAACTATCACTGATGTCCAGGATAATCTGTTCGCTTTTGCGGACAGCGCCGTTGAAATCGCAATCGGGCTGGTTGGCGTGATGACCTTTTTCTGTGGTCTGATGAAGGTTATGGAGGATGCAGGCCTCTGTGAAAAACTGGGACGTCTGATCGCGCCTGTCATGAGGCTTCTGTTTCCCGGCGTTCCAAAGGAGCATCCCGCAAACTCTGCTATCGCAATGTATATTGCAGCAAGTCTGATGGGTCTTGGAAATGCCTGCACGCCTCTGGGCATTAAAGCCATGCAGGAGCTGCAGACTTTGAATAAGACAGAGAATATCGCAACGGATGCACAGTGTATGGTGATGGCTATTTCTACCGGCTCAATCTGCCTGCTTCCTACATCCGTTATCGCCATGCGTACCGCTGTACAGGCAGAAGGGGCTGCAGAAATCGTAGGGCCTACCATTCTGACAACCTTTGCGGCAGCCATAGTCTGTGTGATCATGACTAAGCTTCTTGGCCGTCTGAAATGCTTCAGGTATGATTATATTATCGAAAAGGAAAGGGCTGCGGGAACTCTGAGAATCAACAAGGAGTACATCGGAGACGATCCGCTAATCATCACAGAACAGAAGGAGGGCAAAACATGTCAGCAGTGTTAGATATTCTTTCAACTTATTTGATTCCGATTGTTGTTTTTGGAATTGTATTCTATGCTTTAATAAAGAAAGTACCTGTGTACAGTTCTTTTACCGAAGGTGCCAAGGATGGTTTCTCCACAGGGGTCATGATTATTCCGTATCTGGTTGCCATGCTGTGCGCCATCGGCATGTTCAGAGCTTCCGGGGCAATGGAATGGCTGGTTGACGTTCTGCAGCCTGTAACTTCTCTGGTTGGTCTTCCGGCCGAAGTGCTTCCGATGGGAATTATGAGGTCTCTTTCAGGAAGCGGCGCTCAGGGTCTGTGTGCGGATCTGCTGACTGAATACGGAACCCAGTCTCAGATAGGAAGAATCGCTTCTGTTGCATTCGGCTCCACTGAAACCACCTTCTATGTACTGGCTGTGTACTTTGGAGCGGTAGGAGTTTCCAATTCAAGACATTCCGCCCTTGCGGGAGTTTGTGGAGACCTTGCCTCCTTAATTATGGCAGCGATAGTAGTGAACTTTATGTGGTATTAAACGGAGGGCGTAATATGAAGTATCCTGAAAAACTGAAAAAAGGAGCAACTGTTGGAATTATTGCGCCCAGTTCGCCTGTACCGGAAGAAAGAGTGGGCCAATGTATAGAGACCGTGGAAAGTCTCGGATACCGGGTAAAGGCTGCAGATAACCTTGCCGCATCAAAGGGAGGATATATGGCCGGTGATGAGCGTGTCCGGGGACAATGGATCAATAGAATGTTTGAAGACCCTGAAGTGGATGCTGTCTTTTGTCTGCGAGGAGGTGACGGAGCAAATCGATTGATAGATTTTATTGATCCGGAAGTGATTCGGAACAATCCTAAAATCTTTGTGGGGTACAGTGATGTGACCAGTCTTCATCTTCTGTTTAATCAGCAGTGTGATTTAGTGACTTTCCATGGCCCTATGGTTTCTTCCAACATGGTGGATCACTTTGACCCGGAAAGCAGAGAGGCGTTTTTCGATGCCATAGCGGGAGAAGGGAACTATGTTTACAAAGCGCCGGAGGGAAAAGAGATAGGAATTGCAAGAGCCGGTCGTGCAAAAGGGAGACTGACAGGAGGAAATCTGACAGTACTCTGCGCATCGGTGGGCACTCCTTATGAACTTGATACGGAAGACAAAATACTTTTTATTGAAGAAATCGGAGAGCATATCGGTAATTTGGATCGTCATATTTACCAGCTGCGCAACGCAGGAAAATTCGACAGAGCTGCCGGTATTCTTCTGGGACAGTTCACAAGATGTGACCAGGATGAGCCGGATTACAGTATCGTGAACGTTCTGCTGGAAGCAACAGAAGGAATGAATATCCCTATTATGTATAACATTCAGTCCGGCCACGATTTTCCGATGATCAATCTGCCTATGGGAGCTGTCTGCACCATGGACAGCGCGGATCGAAGCATTCTCTTTGAATGATGACTGACCGGAAATTCGTACAGAAAAGAAAATGTCTTTTCTTTTGCGCTTTTTTCTTGCCTGACAGCCGGAAAACTGGTATGGTAAGAAGAGAGAAAAACTAGAGAGAAGGTTTGCTATGGAAAAAATGATAGGCGTTCTTGGCGGTATGGGACCGATGGCATCGCAGCTGTTTTATAAGATGATAACAGAGATGACAGAGGCTTCCTGCGATCAGGAACATTTGAAGATGATGATTTTCAGCGATACGTCTATGCCCGACAGGACAAAGGCTATTCTCAGTGGGGATATTGAGCCGGTTCGGGAAAAACTGCTGGAAGATGCAAAGCTGCTGCAGCAGTGTGGCTGCAAGGCGATAGGGATTACCTGCAATACAGCCCACTATTTTGCGGATTTGATTCAGGATCAGCTGGAAGTTCCCATCATTCACATGATCAAAGAAACTGTAAATACTATTGCGGAATCAATGCCCGGCGCAAAAGTGGCTCTGCTTGCCACCGACGGAACGGTCAGAACCCGAATCTATCAGGACAGAATGGAAAAAGCCGGACTGGAGCCTTACATTCTGCCTGACGAGATGCAGAAACAGGTAATGTATCAGATCTATGACCGGATTAAGAGCGGAAAGCCGTGGGATGCAGAAAACTGGGCGGCTTTGGAGGCTCACATTAAAGAAGCCGGATGCAGCTGCGCCATAATGGGATGTACCGAGCTTTCCGTCATCAAAATGGACAACCGGCTGGACGATTATTATGTGGATCCTATGGCTGTTCTGGCAGAGAGACTGATTCTCTTTGCCGGCAAACAGATAAAACAGAATCAGTAAAAGAAAGGATCATTCATCTTTTCTCAATGCGTTGATACCCTTTTCGGTAATCAGTGTACCGCAGCGGCCTTTTCCTATGAGGATGAGGCCGTCTTTTTCTAACTGGCTTAAAAGCAGGCGTAGTTTGCTGTCACTGATGCGGATTCCCTCTTTAGAAAGCTGGCGCAGCAGAGGAGCGCGGCCGATGCCGTGGGAAATTCCCGAATTACTGCCGATGATTCTGAGAATAGACGGAACGACATGATCCTTCTGAATATAAATTCTGTTATTTCCTTCCTGAGAAGCTGTCTGCAGAATATACTCGGGCAGAGAGGAGAGAGTCTTGTAATAGGTGGCCAGGTTCTCCAACTCCCTGATATTGCCGGGCCAGTCGTAACGCAGGAGACAGTTTTTCTCTTCAGAAGTGATATTTTCGTAACTGCTTCCCAAAAAGTACTGCAGCAGAACAGTGATGTCGGATTTTCTCTGGCGAAGGGGCGGAACTACGATTGGCAGAACATTGAGTCTGAAGAAGAGATCACTTCTGAAGGTTCCGTCACTGACCGCAGCCTCCAAGTCCCGGTTGGTTGCTGTAATGAGGCGGATGTCGATATCGATCAGTCTGTCGCTTCCCACTCTCATGATCTGCCGTTCCTGAATGGTACGCAGCAGTCTTGCCTGCAGTTTTGGCGAAATATCTCCGATTTCATCCAGAAAAATAGTACCGTGATTAGCTTCTTCAAACAATCCGGTTTTTCCTTTTGACTGAGCGTCGGTAAAAGCGCCCGGCTCGTAGCCAAAGAGTTCGCTTTCCAGAAGATTGTCCGGCAGCGCGGCACAGTTAATGGCGACAAAAGGATAGTTGTTCCGAAAGGAGGCATTGTGAATGGACTGGGCAATCAGTTCTTTTCCGGTACCGCTTTCTCCTCTGATCAGAACAGTGTGATCTGTCAGAGCGATCTGTCTGGCGGTCTGGATCACGGTTTCCATATCCTGAGAGCTGTGAATAATGTCCTTAAACTGGTGTTTTGCGGTAAAACCTTTCTGACGAATGGAGCGGCTGGCGGTATCCACCTCGGACTCCGCCTGCAGGGTAATGTAATAGCCTGCGATTTCATCCATCAGAGTGATAGGGTAACGGTTATAGTAATAGCGTTCTTCCAGAACAGAAATCAGAGCGCCGTCTGTATCGGAAGCGGTCAGTACAGAAGGACTGACCGCTCTATTTTTATGGAGTTTTTGTCTTCGCAGCGAAAAATTCTGCGCGCGGTATCGTTGATGTATACCAGTTCAAAGTAGGAATCGACCAGAATCATTCCTGTGCTGCTGGTATTTACAATGCGGCTGAGCATTTCGCTCTTCAGATAGCCGAAGATATAATTGTCATGGAGCACTGTATTGGATTCAACAATGGAATGAATGTGGCGAAACAGGTTCCTGTTCACTGTGGCAATGTCCAGATCCAGCAGTTTCATCAGTTTGAACGTGATGTCGAAGCTTACTTTACGATAACCGATATCAATGATGTTTTTGATGGATGATGGAACAAGATGGGGCTCTGCCGGTGTAATGGCAATTTCGATATTGTCGTAGATACCGGTGTGCTCCAGTCTGCTGTCATAGGGAACCATATTGATATGTCCGATCCCCACTTCATAGAAGGAACGGGTGGCGTCCAGAGAACTCTCGTAGGTGTCGTTGACGATAAGAGCGGTAGAACCGACGGGAATTTTGGAAATAGCCTTCAGCGCTTCTCTGTCAGGACTCCTGTTTACTTTTATCACCTTTGAAAGATCGTCGATATATTCACTAAGTTTGTGAATCACCGAATCGTCCAGTGCAAGAAAGGCGTCAGCATGCAGTTTTTCCCCGGATTTCAGATCAGTGAGGAAATAGTTTGTAAAAATAATGTACTGTTCAAAGATCTCTTCTAGATTTGTCTTGATGAAATTAATCGCATTTTCGTTGGAATTGTTTCTGAAAATGATGGAAACGTGTTTCATGTTCTTCATATTCGTACACTCCGTTCTTTCTTATGACCTCAGTATAGCATAAATAAGAAGGAAAAAACAGGATTAAATTTAATATTAACCAATTTTAACCAATTGAAATAAAATCATAATGCTCTGAAATGATGAAATTTTCAAACTATTATGATGGCGCGGATTTTGCTCTATTAAATGCATATACTGGTAACGAATCGTTTCATCAGGCGATATTAGCAAAGGAGGCGGAAAGAATGAAGAAAAAGATATTTGTCACTTTGATTTCACTGGTCATGGCCGCGGCATCTTTTTACGGATGCGGCGGAGACAGCGGTCAGGCAGTGGAATATGATGACGGCTTTGGAGAAAACGTTCTTCGTGTTACATACGATCATGAATGTGAATCCGGAGATCCGGCACAGACAACCAGCGACTATATTATTCAGCTGAATATTTTCGATACGCTGGTTCAAACCGTATCTACTGAGGACGGCGGAAGTGAACTGCAACCGGGTGCAGCAGAGTCCTGGGAGATCTCAGATGACGGAAAGACTTACTCCATGCATCTGAGAAAGGGAATCATGTTCACCAACGGTGAAGAAATGACTTCCGATGATGTGCTCTATACCGTTGACAGAATGCTGGATCCGGAAAGAGCAGCACTCAATACGCCTTGGATGGATATGCTGGTTGGCGCTCAGGATGTGCTGAACGGAAAAGCCGATTCAGTTGAAGGAAACGGTATTGTAATTCACGATGATTATAATTTCGACATCGTTTTGAATGATTCCTATTCCCCGTTCCTTGCTACGCTCAGCGTTCCGGCATGGTCAATTATTAACAGAGAAGCCGGCGATGCTGCGGATGAGGCAGGCGGCGGTGTAACCGGAACAAGATTCGGCAATGAACCAGAATACACTGTCGGTTCCGGACCGTTCATTCTAAAAGAATGGGTTCTGAACGATCACATCTATCTGGAAGCAAATCCTGATTACTGGCAGGGCGCTCCGAAAATTGACGGCATTCTGATCAAGGTTGTCAGTGATGCTGAAACAGAAAAAATGCTCTTCGATTCCGGTCAGATCGATATCTTTGACCTTGACAATGCAAGACATCTGATCCCTGAATATACAGGATCCGAAGAGTGGAAAGACAATATTGTTGAAAAAGTTGTATTAGGCGTTACTTATCTGTCCATCAATGAAACCATTGAACCGTTTGATGACGTTCGTGTTCGTAAAGCAATTCAGATGGCGATCGACAAGCAGGCCATTTTAGACAGCATGTACGAAGGCACCGGTGTGCCGGCAAACGGAATTTATCCGGAAGGTTTGGTTGCCTACAATGAAAATCTGCCTGAGATCGAATATGATCCTGAAGGAGCCAAGGAACTGCTGGCAGAAGCAGGTTATCCGGACGGTTTTGAAATGACTATCTCTCAAACGGCAAACAGCCCTAAGGATCTGGAAATCAATGAAATTATCCAGTCGCAGCTGTCTGATATCGGCGTAACTGTTACCATCGATCAGATGGACGAAGCTTCCTGGTACGATGTCCGCGCTACCGGAGAACTGCCGATGTACATGGCTACCTGGTATGCAGACTTCAATGATCCTGACAACTTTATCTATACATTCTTCTCAAGCGAAGCAACCAAGACAAGATCTTTCAACTACTACAATAAGGATGCGATCAAGAGAATTGAGGCTGCAAGACATAATGTAAATGAAGAAGAACGTATGCAGGAGTATCTTGACTTAGAAGAACTGGTAATTCAGGAAGATGCAGCCTGGGTTCCGCTCTTCCATCTGGAAAAAGTAAGGGTTATTCAGGATAGAGTAAAAGGCTTTGTACCTCACTGGGCAGGCTGGGGCGACTGTAGCTACTATTCTGTAGACCTTGAAACTTCGGAAGAATAAACGACCGTACGGTTAAGGACAACATACTGCTGATAATGACTGCTAACCTTGACTGGTCATAATCTGAGAACAGAGAAGAGATTATCCTCAGTAAGAGGGTAATCTCTTTTTACCGATATTTTCACCGGAAAGACAAGTCTGATACGAAAGGAGGAAACGCATGCTTAAATATATTACCAAGCGCATTCTCATATCCATACCCTTGATTATTGCGGTAATTCTTATCATCTTCCTGATGCTGCAGGTTCTGCCGGGAAATCCGGTATCTGTTATGATGGGAGAGAAAGCCAGCCCTGCTGTTATTGAAAGAGTTACCGAAGAAATGGGCTTAAATGATCCGACACTGGTCCGTTTCGGCAGATATCTGGTCGATGCGGTACAGGGTGATCTGGGTACTTCCTATAAACTGAATCGGCCGATCAATTCACTGATCGCTGAAGCTTTCCCAAACACACTGAAACTGGCCATTACTTCGGCTCTGGTGGCATGGCTCATCGGAATTCCGGCAGGAATTATTTCTGCAATCAAAAAGAATTCTCTGCTGGACAGATTCTTAATGGGATTTTCTCTGGTCGGTATTTCTCTGCCGGTATTCTGGGCCGCAATGCTGCTGCAGTACATATTCGGTTATACACTGCACATTCTTCCGATTTCCGGCTATTCCACCGTGTCCCATATGGTTCTGCCGGCTCTGGTTCTGGGCTGGGCATCGTCCGGTACAATTGCCCGTCTGACCAGATCCAGTCTTCTGGGAATCATGAAAAACGATTATATCAGAACCGCACGGGCAAAGGGACTGAAAGAAATGCTGGTGGTGGTAAGACACGGATTGAAAAATGCGCTGATTCCGGTTGTAACCATGATGGCAATGCAGTTTGCCAGTCTGCTTTCGGGAGCGGTTATCACGGAATCGGTATTTGGTATCGGAGGAATCGGAATGCTGATGGTTTCTGCAGTAAACAACAGAGACATGCCTCTGCTGCAGGGATCGGTAATTCTGTCCACTTTGATTATCATCCTGGGTAATCTGGTGGCAGATATTCTGTACTCTTTCCTTGATCCGAAGATCAGAGAACAGTAAAGGAGGCGAAAGAATGAAACTCAGAAAAACAGATAAAGCGGCTGAACTGCTGGCTGCCAGAATCTCAGAAGGGTTCGGAAAGATGCCTCCTGCCGGTACCGACTGGATACCGGAAGACGCTACAGAACCGGTAGTCGTCGAGGAAAAGGCGGAAGCGGAGATTGCGCCTGATGAAACTTTGAAGGAACAGATTTTCAGCATGTTCCGAAATAACAAACTGGCTCTGGTATCCGCTATTATTATTGTGATTTTTATACTTGCCACACTGCTGGCGCCGATTATCGCACCGTGCGATCCGTATGCGCAGGATCTGTCAAAACGACTTTCTGATCCATCTGCCGAAAACTGGCTGGGTACAGACAACTATGGAAGAGACATTTTCAGCAGAATGCTTTACGGAGGCAGGGTTTCCCTGATGATCGGCCTGATTCCGACCTTAATCTCCATGATTATCGGAACAGTGCTGGGACTCATCGCCGGTTTTATCGGAGGAAAGACGGACTCCATCATCATGCGTCTTGCCGACGTTCTGATGGCATTCCCATCTCTGCTTCTGGCAATGCTGGTTTCCTATACACTGGGCAACGGGCTGCTGACTATCTTCATCGCCCTCAGTTTTGTAAGCTGGGCAGGAACTGCCAGAGTGGTACGTTCTGAAGTTCTGTCCCTGAGGGAGAAAGAATATGTTGAAGCGGCAACTTCCATCGGTGTAAAGAAGTGGACCATTATGATTCGCCATATTCTGCCCAACTGTGTGCCGACTCTGATCGTGCTGTTTACCATGAATGTGCCGGGAAATATTCTGACTGAGTCCAGTCTGTCCTTCCTGGGGATTGGCGCTCAGCCACCTTCAACCAGCTGGGGGCTTCTGGTATACCAGATGAAGAAATTCTTATCCTCTTCACCTGTTGCAACGCTGGCACCCGGTATTGCCATTCTGATTCTGGTTGTGGCATTTAACTTCCTTGGCGATGCATTGCGGGATAAGCTGGATCCATCGCTGAAGGACTAAGACAGGCAGGTGATATGATGAAAAGTAATGAGACAATTCTTCAGATAAAAGGACTGAGAACTCAGTTCTTTACATCCAAAGGTGTAGTTCCCGCAGTAGACGGTGTGGATATTGCGGTGAAGAAAGGTGAAGCTGTCGGTCTGGTAGGGGAATCAGGCTGCGGAAAAAGTATGACTGCAATGTCTGTAATGCAGCTGCTTCAGTATCCCGGCAGAGTCGTTGCCGGAGAGATTCTGCTGAACGGCGAGAATCTTCTGGAAAAGACCAAATCGGAGATGGATGATATCAGAGGCAACCGTATCTCTATGATATTTCAGGAGCCGATGACCTCCCTCAATCCGGTGTTCACCATTGGAAGGCAGGTTTCGGAAGCAATTCTGATTCATGAATCTGTAACGAAAGAAGAGGCGAAGAGAAGAGCCATCGATATCTTTCGCAAGGTAGGAATCCCGGAACCGGAAAAGCGGTACGGCGCGTATCCACATCAGCTTTCCGGCGGACTGCGTCAGAGAGTGATGATAGGAATGGCCATGGTATGCAATCCTCAGCTGATGATCGCTGACGAGCCGACTACTGCTCTGGATGTTACCATCGAAGCACAGATTCTTTATCTGATGAATCAGCTTCAGAAGGAACAGGGAACAGCAGTTGTCATGATTACGCATAATCTGGGCGTTGTGGCCGAATCCTGCGATTATGTCTATGTCATGTATGCGGGAAAAATCATGGAAGAGGCTCCGGTAGAAGAGATTTTCCGAAAACCTCTCCATCCTTATACCTACGGACTGATGAACTCGATTCCGAAGCTGACCGAAAGCAAGGAGCATCTGTATACGATAAAAGGACTGGTACCGAATCTGCTGAATCTGCCTCAGGGCTGCAGATTCTGTCCACGGTGCGATAAGGCAATGAAAGTCTGCACCATGTACCAGCCGGAACTTTATGAAGCGGAAGACGGACACAAAGTGAGATGCTTCTTGTATAACAAAGAGGTGATGAATCATGGAAAATAAAAAAGTCCTGGTTGAAACCAAAAATCTTACAAAAGAATTTAAGACAAAATCCGGTTCCTGGGGAAAAAACTCCGGAACGGTTCATGCGGTGACGGATGTAAATCTGCAGATTTATGAAGGAGAGACATTAGGAGTCGTAGGAGAATCGGGATGCGGAAAGTCCACACTTGGCAGGCTGATCCTCAGACTGCTGGAACCTACCAGAGGTGAGGTGTTTTTTGAGGATAAAAATCTGAACAGCCTTAAAAGTGAAGAACTTCGTGAGATGAGAAAACAGATGCAGATGGTCTTTCAGGACCCTTACGCATCTTTGAATCCAAGGCTGAAAATACGGGATATTGTTGCAGAGCCGCTGGTTACGCACAATATCGTTAAGACAAAAGAAGAAAGCGCTGCCATTGTGGAGGATCTCCTGAGAAAGACAGGAATTCGTCCGGAGTTTATGTACCGGTATCCGCATCAGTTTTCCGGCGGACAGAGACAGAGAGTCAGCATTGCAAGAGCATTGGCATTGAATCCGAGACTCATCGTCTGTGATGAACCGGTATCGGCGCTGGACGTGTCCATTCAGTCACAGATACTGAATCTTCTGGGAGATCTGCAGCAGGAGATGAATCTGACCTATGTGTTTATCTCTCATGATCTGTCGGTTGTCAGATATCTGTCTGATCGGGTCTGCGTCATGTTTCTGGGAAAGGTATGTGAACTGGGTATCACCAGAGATATCTATGATCGTCCTGCACATCCGTATACAAAATTCCTTCTGGAAGCGGTACCGGTGCCTGATCCGCAGGTGCGTAAAGAAGCAAAGGACATGCTGACCGGAGAGATTCCAAGTCCTGTAAATCCTCCAAGCGGATGTTATTTCAGAACCCGCTGTCCTTATGCCACAGAAAAATGCAGCAAAGAGGCTCCGGAGCTGAAGGAAATAGAACCGGGAAGACTTGCCGCCTGCCATCTGCTGTAACATATCCGGAAAGAAATCCATGGCAGCAGAGCCAAAACAGAGAATTCAACGGATAAACAATATGACACATAATCATTGCGATACATAGTTATTTTTTAAGGAGGTAAAATATGGGGATGCCTGAAAACAGCAAGGTCAATCTGACGAACAAATACCCTAAGGGAAAGAAAAATAAAATTACAGATGTTCCGGGCGTTACGGTGGGTCAGGTAACCCTGGAAGACGAAAAGAAACACATATATACCGGAGTTACTGCCATTTTACCTCACGGAGGAAATCTGTTTCAGGACAAGGTGGCAGCCGGGGTTTCTGTTATCAACGGATTCGGCAAAAGTGCAGGTCTGGTTCAGATAGAGGAACTGGGAACCATAGAATCTCCGATTGTAATGACCAATACCTTCAGTGTGGGAACCGCAGTAAATGCTTCATTGAAGTATATGCTGGAACAGAATGAGGACATCGGAGTATCCACCTGTACCATAAACTGCGTGGTAACCGAATGTAATGACGGAGTGCTCAATGACATCAGGGGCATGCATGTGACTGAGGAGCATGTCCTGAAAGCTTTGAACAATACTGCTGAGGATTTTGAAGAAGGCGCTGTCGGTTCGGGAACAGGCATGTGCTGTATGGGCCTGAAGGGCGGTATAGGCTCATCATCCAGACAGGTAAAGATCGGTGAGAAAGAATATGTGATAGGTACACTCCTGATGTCAAATTTCGGAGTTTTGGGTAATCTGAGAATTGACGGCATGAGAATCGAAACGCCCATCAGTGAAGAGGAAGAAAAAGATAAGGGGTCTGTGATCATTGTGATCGGAACAGATTTGCCTCTCAGCGCCAGACAGCTTCGCAGAGTTTCCAGAAGAGCAACTGTAGGACTGGGAAGAACAGGTTCCTATCTTGGAAACGGAAGCGGAGATATTGCGATTGCGTTTTCCACCGCCAATCACATACCACATTATTCGAAATCGGGAATTGTGGATTTGAAGATGATTCATGATGATTCACTGGACCCTGTCTTTGAGGCTGTGGCAGAAGCGGTGGAAGAGGCTGTGATCAGCTCCCTCTATCACGCAAAACAGGTTACGGGAATCCGCAACAAAACCCTGCACGCTTTGCAGGAATTCCTGTAATGGTGATTTGGAGTCAATTAGAATGTACATCGACTGATTAAGGTGAAATATGAAAGGAAGTATCGCTTTATTGAGCGGTACTTCCTTTTTGGCGGGCGTTTTTATCGGAGTGCCGGATTTATCCGGAACAGACGAAAGAGGCAGATACGACTTCATCTGTAAATCTGTGTCCCGGCTGCAGGTCCGGATCAATTTCCAGAGCCAGATTCAGCGTTGACTGCCTGATGAAGTTTTCGAAAGCGGGAATGTCGGCGCCGCAGGAAGCAAAACAGATGACAAAAGGTTCCTTTGTATAGACAATTCCCACATCATGGGTTTTGTCCTCCTCCTCGCCGGTTTTGTGGGCAATGGGGAAATCCGCAGGAAGAAATCCGCCCAGTTTGTGATTGATCTGCTGCTGAAGAAGCAGGGCTTCCAGTTGTGCGGATGCCTTGGGGCTGATCAGCTTTCTGAAAAACATCTGCTCCAGAAGCATACACATTTCTTTCGGAACGAAATAATTCTGAATTCCCTTTTTTTCTGCTGCTTCATCCCAGTATGCACGGCGGAAAACTGTGCCGGAAAGCCCCAGCCGGTTGAATGCCTGTCCGATTTGTTCAGAACCGTAATGTCTGAACAGCGCATTGGTGGCTGTAGTGTCGCTGATGGTAATCATCAGTTTTGACAGTGTGCGGATGTCCAGAGTTACATCTCCTGTCATATGCTGAACTGCACCGCAGCCTGGCACTTTTTCCCGGTCGTAAACGGTGATTAAATCATCCGGAGCGGTACTTCCATCCTGCTCCATGAGCAGAATGGCCGCCATCAGGGGCAGCTTTACAATGCTGGCGGGAAGAAAAGATTCCTCTTCACGGTATCCGAAGGTCTCTCCGGTAATCAGGTTTTTATAACAGATGGCGGTCTGTCCGTCCATCGATTTTATCTGCTTCAGAATATCCTGTTTGACTCTGCTTAGCATCTTTTTTACCTTTCTTTATTTCCTTTTCAGAATTCTGCCTGCGGCGGCGTTTGTATGAACTCCACTGTCAGCGGTGAGAACTCCGTTGACATAGACCTGCCTGATTCCCGGACAGACCTGTTTCGGATTACTGTAGGTCGGAGCATCCCGGAGACTGTCAATATCGAAGATCACCAAATCCGCCCACATTCCCTGCCGTATCAGACCTCTGTCCTGCAGTTTCAGTCTGGCAGCCGGCAGCCCAGTCATTTTATGAACGGCAGTCTCCAGTGGGAAGAGCTGAAGGTCCCTGCAGTAGTGGCTGAGGACTCTCGGGAAAGTGCCGTAAGAACGGGGGTGCGGCTGACCCGGATAATCCATAGGATAAGCCTGGCCGTCGGAACCGATCATGGTGAACGGCTGTTTCATGATATATGTGATATCTTCTTCGCACATGCCATAGTTGATCTCGCTGACTCTGCCGCGTTCCTCAATGATCAGATCAAAACAGGCGTCGGCAGGAGCACAGCCTTTGTGCTGTGCAATCTCTTCGATGGATTTGCCCACAGTCCACTGGTTCTTTGAGCTTTCTGCATAGGAAACGAAAATGTCGCCCCATCTTCCTTCATGACTTTGATTGGTCTCCTCCTTAATCTTTCTGCGCACAGAAGGGTCACTGAGTCTCTGAATCAGGGCTTCGGTTCCCCCCTCGAAAGCCCAGAGGGGAACATTGCTGTCCAGAGACGTGGAAGAGGCGCAGTATGGATACTGATCTGCCGTAACATCAAGTCCCTGGCGTCTTGCCTGCTCAATCATAGCTACAGTGGTCTTGCAGTGAACCTGCCATCCGGATTTTCGGATAACTTTATGATGATTGATCTGCAGGGGAGCTCCCGAAAAGCGGCATACCTGAAGCGCTTCCTGAAGAGCGGAGACGACCTGATCACCCTCATTTCGCATATGGGTCTTGTAATAGGCGCCGTAAGGGACCAGTTCTGCTGCAAGTTCGGCAAGTTCATCGGTGTCGGCGTAACAGCCCGGCGGATATATGAGACCGCTGGAAAGGCAGAAAGCTCCGTCTTCCAGACACTGACGGAGAAGAGATTTCATCTGCTTCAGCTCTTCTGCTGTTGCCTTCCGATCTTCAAAGCCCATGATGCTGAGGCGAATGGTGCCGTGTCCCGCAGACATGCCGAAATTGACACTGGGACGGCAGCTTTCAACGTAGCTGAGAAATTCTCCCATGGAGTTCCAGGTATAGGGAAGATCGCCCACATAATCTTTCAGCAGTTTTCTTTTCGCGGGATCTGAACTCACAGGTGCGGCCGAAAGACCGCAGTCGCCGCCTATTTCTGTCGTCACCCCCTGGAAAATGCGGCTTTCTGCCCTCGGATACAGAGGCAGAGATGTATCGCTGTGTGAATGAATATCGATGAACCCGGGAGACAGATACAGATCTTCACCATCGAACTCAGTTTTTGAAAGACAGGAACCGAGACTTCCTATTTCAGCAATTTTTCCGTCCCGGATGGCGAGATCGGCGCGATACCATGGAGCGCCGGTTCCGTCAATGATTCGCACATTTTTTATCAGAATGTCATACATGTTTTCACCACCTTTGGCTATATGATAAAAAGCTGAGAAAGTTCTGTCAAGATGTACAGGAGAAACTGTTTGAAAAACATTTTTTGTGGTCAGCAATATATTGACACGGTCTCAATGGCAGAATATTATAAAGATACAGCTGACACGGCAGAATTAAGGGATTGGCAGAGGTTACAGCAAGAGGGGGAATTATAATATGAAAAAGAAACAGATCCTGCTGAGAATTATTATGGCTTTTTTTGCATTTGTCTGGCTTTGTTTCTGTGCACTGCTTGTTACAGAGGCGATCAACGGCTGAACCGGAAATCAAGGCGAGCCTGCACGCATGGGAGGAAGAACCTCAACCATGCGTTTTTTTTGGAAAAAGCCTCCAAATATTCATACTATTCCAAAATTCACTGTACTATAAGGGACAAGTATGTTATACTATTCACAGTTGTAAATTTAATGTAGGAGGTCTTATAATGAAAGGCTACACAAGTGAAACAATCAGGAACGTTGCTTTATTAGGACATGGTGGATGCGGTAAAACGACATTTCTCGAATCTGCACTGCTTGCAACAGGCGTAATCAAGAAACTGGGCAGGGTTGAAGACGGAAATACCGTTTCTGACTATGACAAAATGGAAATTGAAAAAGGATATTCCATCAATACTTCTGTTGTTCCAATCGAATGGAAAGACAGCAAGATTAATTTTATAGATACACCGGGATATTTTGACTTTGTGGGAGAAGTAAATGCAGCTCTGCGCGCAGCAGAAGCCGCTGTAATTCTGGTGGATGCAGGAGCAGGAGTTCAGGTTGGTACCGAGGCTGCATGGAATGCCTGCGAAAGATATAAAACCCCTAGATTTATCGTTATCAACAAGCGAGACAAGGATGAATTTGACTTTTATAAAACTTTTGATGAACTGAAGGCAAAATTCGGGGACACGCTGATTCCGTTCAGCTGGCCGCTTTCTGCAGAGATCGACGAAGATCTGAAGGAGGCCATTGCTATGGCGGATGATGCTCTGATGGAAAAGTACTTTGACGGTGAAGATTTCTCTGATGAAGAGATCAAGAACGGTCTGGTTAAAGGCATCTCCGAAGGTGTAATCGTACCGGTTTGCTCTTCCGCATTCCAGCTGGGACAGGGTATTGAAGGTCTGCTGGATCTGCTGCTGACTTATGTGCCGACTCCACTGCAGCATGGGCCTTATGCAGGCTTTAATGACAAGAATGAACCGGTGGAAAGACTGTCTGTGACAGATGCACCGATGTCTGCCTTTGTATTCAAGACAATTGTTGACCCGTTTGTTGGAAAGATTTCCATCATGAAGGTAGTTACCGGAAAGATCAATTCAGGGACAGAAGTATTCAACGAAAGAGCAGGAAAAACTGAAAAGCTGGGCAAGCTGTTCTTCCTGAGAGGAAAAGAGCAGCTGGAACTGAACTACGCTGAAGCCGGAGATATTGTAGCTGTTGCAAAACTGCAGTATACAGTTTCAGGCGACACTCTTTGTGACAAGTCAGACATCATCAGATATCTCCCGCTGGATTATCCTTCTCCGACGTACTACATCGCAATTGAGGCTGCTGATAAGAATGACGAGGAAAAGATGGGAACCGGTCTGGCAAGACTGAGAGAGGAAGATCCATCCTTTGTAGTTGAAAGAAATCCTGAAACTCATCAGACACTTCTGGGAGGTCAGGGTGATATTCAGTTGGGAATCATTATGGCTAAGCTGAAAGACAGATTTGGCGTAAACGTAAAGGTTGTTCCTCAGAAAATCGCTTACAGAGAAACCATTAAGGGCAGCTCTGACGTACAGGGTAAACATAAGAAACAGTCCGGAGGCGCCGGTCAGTACGGTGATGTACATATCAGATTTTCCCCTTCTGAAAAGGAATTTGAATTCTCCGAAGAACTCTTTGGCGGTTCCATTCCTAAGAACTATGTGCCTGCAGTTGAAAAAGGACTGCTGGAAAGTATGCAGAAGGGTCCTCTGGCTGGCTGTAAGGTAGTAAACGTAAAGGCTGTGCTTTACGACGGCTCTTACCACGATGTTGACTCCAACGAAGTATCTTTCAAGATCGCAGCTTCTCTGGCATTCAAGAAAGGTATTGTAGAGGCAAAACCTTGCTTGCTGGAGCCGATCATGCATATGGAAATCTATGTTTCCGATGATTATATGGGTGATGTAATGGGCGATATGAACAAGAGAAGAGGAAAAATCCTTGGTATGGAACCTCAGCCGGGCGGCGGACAGAAACTTCTGGCAGAAGCGCCGCAGGCGGAACTCTTTGACTATGCTTTAGTGCTTCGCTCCATGACTCAGGGCAGAGGAACATTCGAAATGAGATTCGAAAGATACGAAGAAGTTCCAAAGCAGCTTGCAGATAAGATTATTGCAGAACATCAGGCAGAACAGGAAGGTTAATTCATAGTATCTTCTTTGATAAAGCAATGCCGCCGCATTTTATGCGGCGGCTTATCTTTTCAGAAAGGTCGGCGGAATATTCCTTATTTGCCCCAGATAAACTGATCCTTTCCCGCGCCGACTTCAAAATGGTACTTCACAATTCCTAAATCCACTTTAGCATAAAATCCGCCGGTAGATTGTGCATAGACTATATTTCCTCTGCGGGAAAAGACAAATTTCTGCTGATTCACAGCGGTTGGAGCCAGCAGGGCGGCTTCCATCCCCTGCCTGTACCAGTCGGGAAGATTTTGCAGTTCTTTGGGCTCATCTCTGCAGATTTGGCCGATGGTTTTCTGTTTGCGGGGGGAGCCCTGAGTTTTTCCGTAGCCCAGAGCCAGAAGGCAGACCAACTTCTCGTCAGGACTGATCAGGCAATGAGATTTTGCGGCTCCTTTTTTGAAGGTCAGCGCTACCCAGCAGGTATTAAGCCCTAGTTGCTGGGCGCGCAAAACCAGCTGCTCCCCGTAATAACCGGTTTTCTCGTCCAGATCCTCTGATTTGCTGCCGACGAGCGCCACATAGTTTTGCACATTTTCAAATTTTCCGTAGTGTGCAAGAAAACCACGGAAGGCAGATTCTTCGCCTGTTACCAGTTGAAAGTGCAGATTGCCGTGGCGATTGCAGTGGTCAATCTGTTTTTCCAGTTCTTTGACGATATCCCCGGAAAGGGGCTTTGAAAGATAGCTGCGCACAGAGTGACGTGCTCTGATTGCTTCCAGTTCTGTCATAAACGCCTCCTCTACAGATCTCTGCTCATGATACGGAGCATCAGATTCATTGCTTTTTCTTTGTCGATTTTATATGCGACGGTGGCGTTTTTCGGAAGGGGCTCGGATAACGGTCTGGTATCGCAATACATCATGCCGTCGGCAATGCTGCCGCCGATGTCGATATCCACTGTCTGTTCACAGCTTTCAAGAATGATGGAGCGGTCAATGAGTGCGCAGACTGTCAGCGCATCATGAACAGCCGTCTCTCCGTTGCTTTGTCCCTGGACACTTTCAAAATCCGCCCGATGTCGGATCAGACGGCTTGTAAATTTTCCGGCTCTGGTGCCCAAGGCTTCGAAGCGGTCTGCATCGTCATAATTAAATTTTGCGGAATGGGTTGCGTTAAGTGGAATAATCGTAATCTTTGCACCGCAGCCCACTACAATTTTTGCAGCCTCGGGATCAGCGAAAAAATTGAATTCTCCCGCACCTGTCCGATTACCCATATTGTCTGCGCCACCCATAATGATGATCTCTTCTATATTTTCCACGATAGAGGGATCGATGCGCAGCGCAACCGCGATGTTGGAGCAGGGACCTACCGGAATTACTGTGATTTTTTCAGGACTGTTTCTGATGGTATCTACGATCCACATGGCTGCAGGAACCGGTTCCTCTTTAATGGAAGCTGGAGGAAGTCCCATGTTTTCTTCATGAAGAACATAGGTTTTGCCATTGACCACCATGGTGGATTTTCCTGCTGAACCGCCGGGGAGTTCACGACCGGGTGTAAGCCACTTTACCAGGGGTTCATAGCTGCCCTTGAAAACAGGAACATTTCCTTTCATATATGACATGACCCGCAGAGTATTTTCCAGGGTGACAGGAAGGGGCTGGTTGCCATGGGTGACAGTGACTCCCAGCAGTTCAATCTCCTCTGCCAGAAGAGCGGTCATAATAGCAACTGCATCATCGGAACCAGTATCTACATCTAGAATTACTTTTTTTTTTCATAATGTAATGTGCCTCGCTTTTATCTAAAATGGGGAATCTATGATCCCGTTGTTTCCTATTGTATCACAGCAGGGATCAGGGTTCCATCAAAAAATCCAGTTACGGCATTTTTTGCGGCAGCTTTGGAAATATTAAGGAATGGCAGTCAATTCCCCCCTTGAAGTGGCTTAAATTACATGATATTATGTAGAAGATAACAACAATTTTTACGAAAGAAGGTAAAAAGTAATGAAAGATATACAGCTTAGGGAGCTTCACAGAAACACTGAGAAGTATGCTGATCAGGAAATTGTGGTCAGAGGATGGGTTCGAACCAACCGAAGCTCTAATAAGTTTGGATTTATAGAACTGAACGACGGAACTTTTTTCAAGTCTGTACAGGTGGTATATGAGGCTGATAAGATCGATAATTTCGAACAGGTGTCTAAAGCTCCGATTTCTTCTGCCTGGATGGTGAAGGGAACGCTGGTGCTGACTCCGGAGGCAAAACAGCCGTTTGAAATAAAAGCTGCAGAAGTGGTTATGGAAGCAGATTCTGCTTCTGATTATCCTCTGCAGAAGAAAAGACACTCCATGGAGTTTCTCAGAGAAATCGCTCATCTGCGTCCCAGAAGCAATACTTTTTCTGCAGTATTCAGAGTCCGTTCTCTGGTAGCCTATGCTGTGCATAAGTTTTTCCAGGAAAAACACTTCGTATATGCCCATACACCAATTATTACCGGAAGTGACTGTGAGGGTGCAGGCGAAATGTTCCGAATCACTACACTGGACATGGAGAATCTGCCAAAGACAGAAGACGGTACTGTGGACTACAGCCAGGATTTCTTTGGAAAAGAAACCAGTCTGACAGTGAGTGGCCAGCTGGAAGCGGAAACCTTTGCTTTGGCATTCAGAAATGTGTATACTTTTGGACCGACTTTCCGTGCGGAAAATTCCAACACCACAAGACATGCTTCCGAGTTCTGGATGATTGAGCCTGAGATTGCTTTTGCCGATCTGACTGACAACATGGATCTGGCAGAGGAAATGGTAAAATACATTATCAATTATGTGCTGGAGAATGCTCCTGAAGAGATGGCTTTCTTTAACAGTTTTATTGATAAGGGTCTGCTGGAACGTCTTGACAATATTGTTAACTCTGATTTTGGAAGAGTGACTTATACCGAGGCGGTGGATCTGCTGCTGAAATCAGGGAAGGATTTCCAGTACCCGGTAGAGTGGGGTATCGATCTGCAGACGGAGCATGAGAGATATCTGACCGAGGAGATTTTCAAAAAGCCGATATTTGTCACCGATTATCCTAAGGATATCAAGGCTTTCTATATGCGTCTCAATGATGACAACAAGACTGTTGCTGCCTGTGACCTTCTGGTGCCGGGTGTGGGCGAGATCATTGGCGGCAGCCAGAGAGAAGAGCGTCTTGATGTGTTGACTGCAAGAATGGCAGAACTGGGTCTTGAGGAAAAGGATTACTGGTGGTATCTGGATCTGCGTAAATACGGCGGTGTAAAACATGCAGGTTATGGCATGGGCTTTGAAAGAATGATCATGTACCTGACAGGTATGGGAAATATCAGAGATGTGCTACCGTTCCCTAGAACTCCGAAAACAGCTGAGTTTTAGAAAAGTATACCAATAGAAAATAAAGGAAACAGTGAAAAGCTGTCTTGCTGAACATTCAGTGAGGCAGCTTTTTGATGAAGAGAGAATAAAAATCTGTTTCGGGGGTTATTGTGGTGACAAGTGGTTTATGATACTATAAAAATAGTATCTGCTTTTGCCATCCAAAAGTCCCGAGCCGTGAAACCTGTTATAAATACTGGTTTTTCTATACATTGAAACATGCAAAAAACAATGATTTTGGTGGTTAGGTGGTGATTGGATTTTCAGTAACGATATAAAATGGCACGGGCAGATATAAGAGAAACTATACCAGAGAGAAAGTACTTGTTGTTTTCTCCCCGGTGGCTGCCACATAAGCAGGAACAGATGCACTTGCCAAAGGAGGGGCAAGTCCGTTCATCTCGACCGTTGACGAGTGTGGATGGCTTTGCTATATCATACAAATGAGGGATGTAATAGCAGAATTTTATATTTGGGTGCTATAATTTTTTTATACAGAGTAACAAATTTAAAGTTGTAGAGGTGTTAATTATGATAAGAGAAATAACACAAAATGATTTTAAAGGACTATTAACCTTATATATGCAATTACACGAAAATCAAATGCCGGAGAAAACCGATGAAATAATAAATTTATGGAATAGAATTGTTAATAACAAAGATCACCATATAATTGTTGCGGAAGAAAACGGACAGATTGTATCGTCTTGTGTATGTGTTATTATTCCTAATCTGACACATAATCAGCGGCCATATGCTTTTATTGAAAATGTGATAACGGATGTAAATTATAGAAATAAAGGATTGGCTACTCAATGTCTGGATTTTGCAAAAGAAATTGCGGTAAAAGAGAATTGTTATAAATTGATGCTGTTAACAGGTTCTAAAAAAGAAAGCACTTTGAACTTTTACAGGAAAGCGGGATATAACAGCGAAGATAAAACAGCCTTTATTCAATGGGTTTAGAAATATAAACTTCGGTTTGGTGTAGATCTGGGATATTCTCAACAAACAAAACTCTTGCTTTCTGTCACAGACGGAAACGAGAGTTTGATGGAACTTTTCGCAATCGAACGAAAGGAACAGGATAATCTGAACGAATAGTATTTCACTTTGAGATATTAAGCAGTTAAAGTGTTTTTTTAAGGTTGAAGGTACAGACTCGCCCTGATGGTTTTAAGTCTGTAAAACTTTTCGGGCAGGTCTTAATGTGTTTTTAAGCAACAATTAAAGTTTCATTATGGGCATGAGAATACAGTCTTGTGCCTGCGTTTATTGCCTTGTTTGTGGTGCTAAAATGGTGCCTGACTTTACAAAACTAACTTATGTGGTAATATAAGAGGATAAAAGCGAAAACGGAGAAACATCAAAAAGATACGAGGTTCCCCTTACATCTATAAACACTTGTGATTTATAAGACGATTTTCGTCTATAAAACAATAAAAAACGATATGAGAGCCGAATTGAAGGGTTCGTACAAACGGAGAAAAAAGAGCCCCTGCCGGTATGAAAGGAGAGCGTAATGAAGAGGGTTAAAGTAACGGTTGATCGTCCCGTTGGTTACAGGGATCGCTTTGGAAACACCTATCCCGTAAATTACGGGTATATTGAAGGGATAATTGCCGGAGACGGAGAAGAACAGGATGCATATATTCTGGGTGAAAAAGAGCCGCTGGATTCTTTTGAAGGCTTTCTGATCGCATATGTGCGAAGAAAAAATGACGTAGAAGATAAATGGGTGGTGAGCAATGCCTTTTACACCGCTGAAGAGATCATGGAGCAGGTAGAATTTATGGAGAAATATTTTGATTCTTACGTGGAACTGTGCGAAAGAGAGGGGTAAATTGTGTAGATGAGAAAGCAAAGCCGGATCAATCTCTCCATCGATGGAGCTTCTGTTTCACAAAGAGGTCAGTGATGAATACAATGTGGTGATTCGCAGGGCAGGCGCAGTGGTATCAGGGATAAGCTGTGATGACAGATTGCCGGAGCAGGAAGTATGCCGGCGAGACAGGCTGTATTTTATAAACTGTAAAATGAGCACCCGCAGAGATCTTTTCTGCGGGTGCATACAGGCCGATTTTTTATTTCTCTTTCCCTCTTGCCTCTTCCAGATAGTTGTACAGTGTAAACTTGGAAATCCCCAGAAGTTCACAGACTTTCTGACCTGATTTCTGAATCAGAAATACACCACGCTCATCAAGGAAGCGGAGCAGTTTGATCTTTGCTTCCTTGTTCATCTTGTCAGGAGGCGTACCGATAGTTGCCAGACCCTCCGTAATGATATTGTCCATCATACCGTGGATGGAAGAAGGCTGTACATCAAATTCGTTATAATTTGTCAGGATATTGGTTTCAAAATAACCGACATCGGAAAGACCTTTCACCGCGCTTTCAAGAGCAACAAGGTCGGAAATATCCTGATTGATACACAGGGAACTGTTAAGCGTTCCGTCCTCGTCAAAGAAGTTTGCGGTGGAAGAACGGATTATCCGGCCGTCAGGCAGATGGGACACGTGCCGCACTTTTTCCATCGCTTTGCGCTGATGGTTCACATTCATATATTGCAGAAAGGACTGGGTCGGTGCATCGCCTATGGTTCTTCCTGTCACATGACCGTTGACGATATACACGATGGTATGATCCAGTTCCCCGGTAAAGTCATGCACGACGACCTCTGTTGCCGGTCCGAATTGAGCGGCAATCAGATCGGCGATCTGTTTCAGCTGATTTAAGTTGTTTACCATAGATAGCCTCCCTGTTGTACATAGTCATTTAGCTTGATAAAGAATCACAGTTATTATATCAATTTTTTTTTTTATCCGCAAGCTTTTTCAAACAAAAAGTAAGGCAGTCTGAAAAAAAATTTGACCCCGGCTTATAAACGTGTTATCCTTAAAGTATATTACATGTAAAGTGGAGGTAGGAGCAATGGTATTTAAAGATTTTGATGAATTAGAAAAGTCTTTTCACGCTGCGACAAAGAAGACGGTGGTGGTTTCTGCGGCGCAGGATAAATCAGCATTGACGGCTGTCAATGCATGCCGCAGGGAAGGCCTTATCGATGCGGTGCTGGTAGGTGATGAGTCCCTGATCAGAGAAGAAATCAAGGCCTTTGGCGGAGAAATGGATGACTGCCCGATTATTCACGCTGCCACTCTGGAAGAGGCGGCGCAGAAGACCTGCGAATGCATTCGGGACGGTAAAGCTGACTTTATATTAAAGGGGAAAATTGATACCGGAATTTTACTGAAGGCTGTTGTAAAAGAGGAGAACGGTCTCAGAACCGGCAGGCTGATGAGCCATCTGGCGTTTCTTAAGATTCCGAACTACCATAAGCTGATTGTGCTGACAGACAGTGGAATGGTACTGTATCCGACGCTGGAACAGAAGAGAGAGATCATTGAAAATGCAGTGGAGAATCTGCGGAACATGGGCTACGATATGCCGAAGGTTGGGGTACTTGCAGCAGTGGAAAAAGTGAACCCGAAGCAGCCGGAAACGGTGGATGCCGCAGAACTGACAGAAATGTGCAAGCGCGGAGAAATCCAAAACTGTGTTGTGGAAGGACCTCTTTCCTACGATATTCTTATGAGCAGAGAGTCCGCCCATAAAAAGGGATTTGACAGTGAGCTGGTTGGCGATCCGGATATTCTGGTGGTTCCAAATATGCCGTGCGGAAATATTCTGGGAAAGGCACTGCTGTTTTCCGCAGGCGCCGATATGGCGGGACTGATTGTGGGAGCAAAGGCTCCGATTGCGCTGACTTCCAGAGGTGCGACAGAGAAAGAAAAACGTCAGTCGCTGCTGCTTGCTGCGGCTTGTGTGAAAGGAGAGAGATAGATTATGGCAGAATATATTTTAGTTATCAATCCGGGTTCAACTTCTACCAAGGTTGCCATCTATGACGGAGAAAAGGAACTTCATTCACAGAGCATCGATCATTCTGCGGAAGAACTGAAACAGTATCCGGAGATCAATGACCAGATGGATTTCAGAAAAGCGGCGGTGCTGGACTATCTCAAAAGCCGGAATCTGACGCCGGCAGATCTGTCCGGAATTGCAGCAAGAGGAGGCGTTGTGGGACAGCTTGAAAGCGGAGCTTATCTGGCAGATAAAGCTTTCGCTGATGCCTCAAGGAATTCACCGATCCCTCATCCTGCCAATCTGTCTCCTGTGATAGCTTATGAAATTGCGGAAGAAGCGGGCACAGGAATTCATGGGTATGTCTATGATGCAGTCTGCGGCTGCGGTGTACCTGATCCGATCTTTACATATACGGGAGTTCCCGAGATTCATAAACCGTTTCTTACCCACGTGCTCAACAGTCGGGCTGTCAGCATCGAGCAGGCCGGACGGGACGGCGTGAACCTTGAGGATACCACTTATATTGTCTGCCATCTTGGCGGCGGAGTTACCTCCAATCTGATCAAAGGAGGAAAGGTTGTTGATTTTGTCGGTGACGATGAAGGCGGATTTTCACCGGAGCGTTCAGGCGGTGTTCCCTGCAGAGAACTGGTGAAATTCTGTTTCAGAAGCGGTCTGACAGAAAAAGAAGTGCAGAAAAAACTGAAGGGCCAGGGAGGTCTCATTGCTTATCTGGGAGTCAATGATTTGCGGGATGCAGAGAAGATGGCGGAAACAGATCCTTCCGCCGGAATCATTATTGATGCTATGATTCTGCAGCTTTCCAAGGATATCGGAAGTCTGGCTCCGATTGTAAACGGTCAGGTGGACAAGATTATTCTGACCGGCGGCATGGCCTATTCTGAATATCTGACAGAAGAAATAAAGAAGAGGGTCAGCTATATCGCTCCCGTTGAAGTCATTCCGGGAACCTACGAGATGGAGGCGCTTGCCAAGGGTATCCACAGAGTTCTGTGCGGAGAAGAAAAGGCTCACAGGCTGGGAGAATAAAAGTTTCATACGATGACAGAATCCGGGAGAAGTTATTCTTTCGGATTTTCTTTAGGCACAGGTATGTGAAGAAAAGTGGAAATATGCCTGTGCTTTATGGTAAAATAGACTAAAATGTTAGTAGAGACTTTTGATAAAGGGATGAGGTAAGTCATGGAGAATCTTTTTGGAAGACTGCTGCGTACTCGTATGGGAAAAGCGGGAATAAAAGAGAGTGAACTGGCAGAATTTCTCAGCTATGATGCCACATATATCAGCAAATGGATTAACGGAAGTAAACTTCCCTCGGCTCGCAATGCACAGCGTATCTGCAGTCAGATAGCTGAATTTTTCGCATCGCGGGAAAATGACGGAAAGGACAGAAACGTACTGCAGAGACAGATTGCATCTGAACTGTTCAGTGCTTGGAAAAGCGACAGCAGTTATTTCAGCTTTCAGGGATACAGCAATTATCAGATGTCATTTACAGACAGCAGACAGACTCTTGTGGAACTGACCGGTGCCGCTTTGCAGCAGGCCGTGAATCGGGAGGGAAGAACTGTTGAGATGGCAGCGACCTTTGATATTTTTCGGCTGTACGGCGGTGAATTTAAGCGGCTGGTGCAGTCTCTTCACGACAGCGGAGTCAGTAATGTGAGACTGAAAATGGCTCTGAATACAGAACATATGGCAGAAGATTACTCTTATGTGACGAATATTCTAAATACCATCGGACGCCTTGACTATATCGAGATGACCATTGTATGTCAGAAAGCCGGGCAGCCCCGGATTCTGCTGATTAACGATCTCCTCTGCCTGCAGATACTGTGGAACGACGGTGTAAACTTTGCGGCGGCCTTTTCCATGGAACCCCGGGTAATTGAAAGCTTTTCACAGATGTGTGAACAGATTCTGGAGACAGCACCTCAGCTTCTTGAGCCTGCGCAGCCGGAAAATCTGAAACGGACGAATGCACAGCTGGACTCGTATTCTGATCAGAGACAGTGGCTGTTTTTCAACGAACCGCCGGCGATGCTGTTCCCTGATGACATTATGGACAGTATGATCAGGGAGGCTGATGATGAGGAGTATGCGTCCTATTTGATGAAACTGAAGAACGTATTCTCCAAGAGAACAAGGAAATCTCATATTGATCTGGTATTTTTTTCTTCCATGCTGAACCAGTATCTTTCTGACGGAAAGGTGAATGTGGGAAATGTGAGCCATCAGCTGACAGGAGAACAGACCCGCAGGCATCTTGCTTATCTCAGCCGGGTTATGACGGAAAATCCGGATTTTAATGTGTGGCTCATTCGTGATACGGTACGGCTTAACGAAGAACTGCGGCAGATGCCGTCCATTTTTCTGGACTCCTATGCGCTGTCGATTGAAAACTCAAAGATAACCTCCAACAGCAATTTTCATATTTCCATGGACTCCCGCATGCGGGACGGATTTCAGCATTTTTTTGAGAAGATCCTGACGATGCCGTCATGTATCAGGCTGACTGCAGAAGATTTGCTGCGATATCTGTAGCTTGCGGACGTGATACCGGTATAGGTCTGAATGGACTTGAATTTCATGAATTCAAGTCCGTTTTTTATGTTGTAAATGCCTTCAAGCAGGTTCAATTGTATCTGGCATAGTCAGAACATATACTGTAGTTAGAAAATTTAGAAAAGGAGGATTTTGTATGGAAAACAACAAACTTCATATCGGCCAGGTCATTGCCATCGGCGGTGCATTTATGGGATTTGTAATCGGTTCCAGTTTTGCATCCGGTCAGGAATGTATGCAGTACTTTACAGGATTCGGTGTGCTGGGGAGTATCGGGGCAGGTGTCATAGCGCTGGTTCTGTATGCCTGGTTTGTTTGCACTATTGTAGAGGATGGAAGATAC
Organism: uncultured Eubacteriales bacterium; assembly: GCA_949289445.1. GTDB lineage: Bacteria > Bacillota > Clostridia > Peptostreptococcales > Anaerovoracaceae > Senimuribacter. Next base: position 14,876 of record CASEOD010000028.1, on the reverse strand, counting down.
CTCAAGCTGAACAATTCAGGGAAGATGTTCAATTTTTATCTGGGGAAATATCTGGGATTTGTTCTGGAATGGTTTACCCCAATCATGCTGTTTTTTGCTTATTCAACCATGATTTCCGCCGCCGGCTCCACATTTGAGGAGTATTACGGTGTAGACGGAAATATCGGGCGCGGTCTTATGATTATCACTTCTCTGGCAACTGTTTTGCTTGGCCTGAACAAACTGGTAAAAATTGTGGGATACATTGCTCCGGTGCTTCTGGTTGTGACAATTGTCATTGGCATTATCTCGATTATCAACAATCCGGAGGGCATTGCACAGGCAGATAAAAACCTGGAAACTGTGACAGTCCGCACCAATTTTAACAACTGGGCGCTGTCGGGTCTGATGTATGCGGCTTATACGGTAACAGGTGTGGTTCCGTATCTGGCAGATATCGGCAAATCCACTGCAACCAGCAGGAAGAATTCCATCTGGGGCGGCATCTTCGGAGGCGGAGCTTTCCTGATCGCCGTTATCATTCTGAACTTCGGCCTTCTGGCCAACATTCTGGATGTGTATGATCTGGAGATTCCGTCTCTCTTTGTGGCAGCCTCCATCAGTCCGGTATTCGGAAACATATTCTCTGTGCTGCTGCTCCTTGGAATTTACACTACTGCGGTACCGATGCTGTACACCGTGTGCAATAAAGTTTCTTCGGATTCAAAGAGTAAAGCGTACAGAATCGCGGCAGTGGTGACGGCCATCGTCAGCATTTTCGGCGGGCAGCTGTCTTTCTCTACCATGATCAGCATTATTTATCCGATATCAGGGTACGTAGGCATAATTATTTTCGGAGGAATGATTTATACGAAGTACATTAAGAAAAGAAAATATGAGGACTTCGACGAAAACGATGTTCTGATTAAAAACATTTAAGCAGGAGGTATGATTATGAAAAAAGTATTGGTTACCGGCGGAACTCAGGGTGTGGGTCTGGAAACGACCAAGCTGCTGCTGGAACAGGGTTATGAGGTACATATCACTTACAGACGTTCTGCGGCAAAGGCGGAGAAACTGATGGCAGAGTATCCGGGCAGACTTTTTGCTCACAAGCTGGATCAGGGAAAGCTGGAAGAAATCGAACAGGCGGATTTCCTCACTGAGCATCAGTGGTACGGCGTGATTTTCAATGCGGCTTTAGGTTCCGGGACTGTCAAGGAATATGCGGAACAGGGCGATCCGCTGAAAGCTGCAAACGATATTGCAATGATGACAGTCAACGCTCTCGGACCTCTGTGGATTTACAAGAAAATTCTTCCTGTCATTGAGGCAAAGAAAGAGGAGAAAACCAAGCTGGTATTCCTCTCTTCAGTAGGCGGCGGAATTGCCTGCTTCCCGAAATTCACACTGAGTGACGGAATGAGTAAATGTGCGGTGGCTTATCTTGCCAAGCAGGTTGCGGCAGAGCATGTTCATACACTGATCGATGTATTCTGTGTAAGTCCGGGAGCTATAGAAACTCCGATGTTCTATTCCAGCACTTTGAAAGGAATGTCACCGGAAGAGAGAACTGCCTTTGATGCCGCTCAGGCAAAGAAACGACTGATCCAGCCTCAGGAAATTGCCGGACTGCTGTGCTGGCTGCTCAGAGATGAGTCTACCGTTCTCCACGGCGGAAACATCGATGCCACCATGGGTCTCGGCGTACGCCCCGGCATTCAGACAGAGGCAGGTCTGGAACACAATTGATACAGAATTTGAATAACGGTGAGAGGTGAATTATGTTAGAATATTTATCTGAACGGGGAAAAAAGTGGGTAAGAACATTACCGCCGCTGGTAAAGGCTCACTTTGACAACTTTTATAATATGTATGACAAGGACACAAATCCCGGCGGCCTGATTAACATGGGCACTGCGGAAAGTCATCTGGTCAATAAAGAAGTCTGTGATCTTCTGCATAAAGCAGCCCAGCGTATGGATCTGACAGGATATAACATTCATTACAACAAGTTTGAGGGCAGTGATGAATTCCGTACAGCCATCGCACAGCACTGGCAGAAAATCATCTTTGGTGAGGACTCTGATGTAAAACTGACCAGGGATCAGGTGGCAACCTGCGCAGGCTGCACGGTAGCACTGGAAACCCTTGCTACGCTTCTGGCTGAACCGGGAGACGTGTTCCTGATTCCTGCGCCTTATTATTCCAGCTTTGTTGACGACATCAACGAAAGAGCCGGTGTGGTTCCGGTTGGGGTGCCTTGTGATGAAACGCTGGATCGGGCGGCTTTTGAAGAGGCCTTTGAGCGGGTTACAAAAGAAGGCAGGAGAGTGAGAGCGGTTATGTTTTCTTCCCCCAATAATCCTATCGGAATTGTGTATAAAGAAGAAGCAGTACACAATCTCATTGATTTCGCAATGGATCATGACATTGATATTATTTCTGACGAGATATATGCCCAGACTGTGTTTGATCCGGAAGCGACCTTTGTCAGCACGCTGAAGCTGGTGCCGGAGTCTTATCGGCACAGAGTTCATGTAACAAGCAGCTTTGCCAAAGATTTCGTACTGTCCGGGTTCAGAACCGGCATGTGCTTCTCGTATAATCCAAGCATTATTCAGGGATTTGCATCCATTATTTATTATTCCTGCGTATCTTCACATACTCAGTCACTTTTGACTGCTGTGCTGAAATCACCGGAACTTGCCGGGATTATGGACCTTTCCAGGCAGCGTCTGAAAACGGCCTATCACATCTTTGCGGACGGTCTCAAAGAAATGGGGATTCCTATGATGAAGGCTCAGGCGGGTATTTTCGTTATGGCTGATTTTTCGGCATATCTTGAGAAACAGGAATTTGCCGAAGAACATGTTCTCTGGGAGAAGATCTACAATGATCTGATGATCAACGTGTCTCCCGGTCAGCTCTTTGGCTGCAGCAGACCGGGCTGGTTCCGCGCATGTTACGCCTTTGATCAGGCGACTGTGGAAGAAGCATGCCGCAGACTGAAGCTGCTGAAAAAATAAAAAACTGTTTATTACTGTATACGACTTGAAAAAGGGACTGCCGCATTGATAAAAAAATGGGTGCACAGTCCTTTTCTGCTGTTTGTGCGATAAGTCCCGCATTTCATATTTTCGGTGCAGAAAATCGTCAGACCGCTGAGCGGGGAGAGTGAAGAGAGATTGTTTCCGGCTGTCAGTCCTCATCCTTTGGGTGCAGCTCAGTAATATTCCGGTTCCGGCAAACAGTGTGATCCCCTTTTTTTAAGGTTCCAAACAAAAAGTTATAAACTCAGAAAAATAATTTGACATTGCTGGTACAATTCGTTAAAATATATAGTGAAGAGAAATGGGAGGACGCCAATGCAGAGAACACTGAAAGAACTGTTAAAAGTAAAAAAGAATTTTGTCTTTGTCGGTGAGGCAGGATGCGGAAAAAGTGAAATTGCCATCAATTTTGCCGTGGAGATTGCAAAGATCACCGACAGACAGGTGCATTTTTTTGACATGGATCAGACGAAACCGCTGTTTCGATCCAGAGATGTCAGGGATATGCTTGAAGAAAAGGGGATTATCTTTCACTATGAGGATCAGTTCTTTGATGCGCCGACGCTGGTTGGCGGTGTTCGGGAGCACCTTCTGAATGAAGATGCCATTGTGATTATGGATGTGGGCGGCGATCACCTGGGATCGAGGCTGATCGGCGGATTTTCCGCACTTCTGAATCGAAGAAACACGCAGAATTTTTTCGTTATCAATCCTTACCGGCCGTGGTCCAGGGAGCTGGTTGCCATTGACGGCACCATGGCGCGGGTTTTGGGCATGGCGCACATCAATCTGGAAAATATTTCTCTGATGAGTAATCCCAATCTGGGTATCAGTACTACAGCAGAAGAAGTCCTTTCGGGAAACCGGAAGCTGAAAGATATGATTGAGGAGTTTCTTCCGGTTGAATATCTCTGTGTGCAGGAGGATCTCTATTCCGAGGTTTCAGAGAAGGCTGACACACAGCTTCTTCCAATCAGGCTTTACCTGACTTACGAATGGAGCGAGAGCTTCTGAAAAATCTTTATCTGTCAACAAACCCAAAGCATATGATGTTTCTGAGGGTTATTGAATACGGGCTAGCGGAGATATTTCCTTCCGCGCCGGTCATACCAATTAGGAGGTAATAAATATGGCAAAAGGAAAAGTTGAAATTCGAGCAGAAAGCTGCAAAAGCTGCGGCTATTGTGTGATGTACTGCCCTAAGAAAGTTCTTGCTATCGGCGAGAAAGTAAATTCTAAGGGATACCAGTATGTTGTAGACGCAAATCCGGATGAATGCATCGGCTGCGCATCATGCGGCGTAGTATGTCCGGAAGCAGCGATTGAAGTTTATAGGGAGGTTTAAAGATGGCAAGAGTATTTATGAAAGGCTGCGAAGCGATTGCTGAAGCGGCTGTAAGAGCTGGCTGCAGATTCTTTGCCGGATACCCGATCACTCCGCAGAATGAGATTCCGGAGTATTTTGCAAGAAGAATGCCGGAAGTGGACGGAGTTTTTGTACAGGGCGAAAGTGAAATTGCATCTGTAAATATGCTTTATGGAGCTGTACAGACAGGAACCAGATCTATGAGTTCTTCCTCCAGCACAGGTATCAGCCTTTACAGTGAAGGCGTTTCCTATTGTGCGGCAGCTCGTTTACCGATTGTATATGTAAACGTAGGAAGAGGCGGCCCGGGAATCGGCGCAATTCAGCCGGCACAGCAGGATTATCTGCAGGCTACAAAGGCTTCCGGCAACGGCGGATTCCAGATGATCGTTCTTTCACCGTCAACCGTTCAGGAAGCGGTAGATATGACTTACGAAGCATTTGATCTTGCCGCCAGAGATAATAACCCTGTGCTGATTCTGACAGACGGAGTTCTGGGAACCATGATGGAACCTGTAGAACTGCCTGAAATGAAGAGTGCAGAAGAAGTGGCAGAAATGAAAGCTGCCCGTAAAGCTGTTTCTGCTGTAGGTCACATGCCGGATGAGCAGGTTAGAATTCTGCCGGGCGGTATCGGTGACGGCTGGGAAAAGACCAACATTGAAACTGCAAAATTATACACCACATGGGATAAGGATATCAGAGTAGAAGAGATCATGACAGATGATGCTGAAATTATTCTGACTGCATACGGCATTTCTGCCCGTATCTGCAGAGTTGCAGTGAAGAAGCTGAGAGAAGAAGGCATCAAGGCAGGTATGATCAGACCGATCACGATTTCTCCGTTCCCTTATGCTTCATTTGAGAACCTTGACTTTAACAGAGTAAAGGGAATTCTTGATGTGGAAATGTCAATCCCGGCACAGATGAGATGGGACGTTGATCATGCTGTTCACGGCAGATGTCCGATTAAGGAATGCCTGAGATCCGGCGGTCAGATCATGACTCTGGGACAGGTAATGGATACAGCTCGTGAGCTGGCAAAGGAGGTATTATAATGGCAATGGAAAAAGTATATAAGAGAACCATTGGTATCAAACCTGACTTCGTAAACGGCTTTTGCCCGGGCTGTATGCACGGTACTGTACATAAGTTAATCGGTGAAGTCGTAGAAGAGCTGGGTATGCTGGATAAATTAGTACGCTGTGAAGGCGTAGGCTGCTGCGGTCTCGGTCAGCTGTATGTAACTCATGACCTGAACATTTCCGCTCACGGAAGAGCCTGTGCTGTTGCAACAGGCCTGAAACGCTCCAATCCGGAATCACTGGTGTACACTTATCAGGGAGACGGTGACCTTGCTTCCATCGGTCTTGGTGAAACTGTTTCCGCAGCCAACAGAGGCGAAAATATTACCGTAATTTTCATCAACAACGGTATTTACGGCATGACAGGCGGACAGATGGCTCCGACAACTCTGATCGGCATGAAGGCAACTACTGCTCCGAAGGGAAGAGATCCGAAGGAACACGGATATCCTATGCATATGTGTGAAGTTCTGAATCAGCTGACTGCACCATACTATCTTGAAAGAACCACCTGCGACACACCTGCAAACGTTCGTAAGACCAAAGCTGCCATTAAAAAGGCGTTCCAGAATCAGATCGACGGCAAGGGTTTCTCTATGGTTGAAATCGTGACTACATGTCCGACTAACTGGGGTCTTGATCCGATTAAAGCTCTGGATTTCCTGCATGACAATATGCTGAAGGAATATCCTCTGGGCGTAGTGAGAGATAAATCAAAGGAGGAATAAGACATGGAAAGAAACTTACTTGTTGGCGGATTTGGCGGACAGGGTGTCATGATGCTGGGAACGCTTCTGGCTCAGGCTACCTGTGAATCCACAGATAAACACGTTACATATTTTCCATCCTACGGCGCAGAAATGCGTGGAGGCACAGCAAACTGCTATGTTGTTATCTCTGACGATGAAATCGGCGCACCGATTATGGATGCCTGCGAGGATCTGATCGTTATGAACGATCCTTCCCTGCACAAATTCATCGGCAAACTGAAAGCCGGCGGTACACTGTTTACTAACAGTTCCATCGTTACTTCCGATCCCGGCAGAGACGATATTACTGTTGTAAAAGCTCCTGTTACAGAGATGGCTCTGGAGATGGGAAATCCAAAAGTTCTGAATATCATTATGCTGGGTGTTTACATCGGTTATACTCAGGTTGTTTCCGAAGAGGTAATTCTGGAAGGAATCAGAAATAAAATCGGAAAGAAAAAACCTCAGCTTCTGCCGCTGAACGAAGAAGCCTTTGCAAAAGGACTGGAAATCGGAAAAGCTGCAAGAAAATAGGAATAGTTTAATAAATAAAGTTTAAACTGAGGGCTGTCACCTTAACGAAAATTCCGGTTCGTTAAGGTGCAGCCCTTTCCTGTTTTGGGAAAAGATGGTCGGCGGGTATTTCGGCAACTTCAAAGAAGTCCGCCTGAAAAGGATTAACGAAGCTGGCTTTTAGTGTCTTTTGCAGCACGGCAAAGTTTTTTCGGAGACTGCCGGACTTTGCAATAGGGCCGCTGTAGTGAATTTTTTTTCCGGTTCTATTGACAAATCCACTTTGCGGCAGTAGGCTACACTTAAGCAAACGACAGCAGCAGGGCTGCCGGCGAAGATATAATGTAAATCGCATTTAGCCGATATGGAGAGTTAAAATGACGGAAAAGAGAAAAGTTCCGGTGGAAACCCCGCTGGGGGCAGAGACAGTTATGCCGGACTGCGTGGAAAAAATCCTTCAGAGACTGAATCAGCACGGATTTGAAGCCTATGTGGTGGGAGGCAGTGTGCGGGATCTTCTGATGGGCAAAAAACCTTCTGACTGGGATGTCTGCACATCGGCAGAACCGGATGAGATAAAGCGGTGTTTTGCGGATTGCAGAACACTGGATATAGGAATAAAACACGGTACGGTAGCAGTACTCACAGAAGAAATGACAGTGGAAATCACCACATACCGAGTGGATGGGCTCTATACCGACGGCAGACGGCCGGATTCAGTGACATTTACCAAAAGCCTCACAGAAGATCTGGCAAGACGCGATTTTACTGTCAACGCCATGGCCTTTCATCCGGGAGAAGGACTGATAGATCCCTTCGGGGGACGTGCGGATCTGCAGTACGGGCAGATTCGCTGTGTGGGAGAACCGGATAAGCGGTTTTCAGAGGATGCGCTTCGCATTATGCGGGGACTTCGCTTTTCTTCCGTTCTTGGATTTGAAATCAGCGCAGGTACGGCCGCAGCCATGGGCAGATGGGTCAGTCTTACAGAAAAGGTCTCCCGGGAGAGAATCAGCGTCGAACTGTCGAAGCTGATTCTGGGGTTCGACGTTGACAGAGTGACAGCGGAATACGGAGACATTCTGAAAGCCATAGTCAGAGGTTTTCGGCCGGTACCGGTGGCTGCTTTTCCAAACCGGCTTTCTGTCCGCCTGGCTGCAGTTTTTCCCGAGAACACAGAAACCTGTCTGAGGGAATTAAAATTCAGCAGCCGGATTGTATCGGAAGCAGCCTGCCTGAACCGGCTTATAGCCGGAACTCCGCCGCAGACGCCTGTGGAAATCAGAAAACTGCTGGCTAAAGAGGGAGAAGAGGCAGTCAGTCTGTATTTTTCCGTACTGGGCAGAGAACGGGAGCTACGGGAAGTGCAGGAAAGCGGGGTATGCTTCAGCCTGCCCCGGCTTGCGGTGAACGGAAAAGATCTGATGGATGCCGGGGTGCCCCGGGGAAAGGAAGTAGGAAAAATTCTTTCTGAACTTCTGAATCTGGTGATAGAAGAAAAACTGGACAATGACAGAGACGTCCTGATAAAATATTTGCAAGGGAGGACGGAATTATGAAAATCGAAAGGATTTGGGCTGTTTTCTTCAGTCCTGCAAAGAGCACAGAGAAAATCGTTATCACTGCAGCTTCTGCGGCCGCCGGGGCACTGGGCCTTGAGACGTTACACTTTCTGGATCTGACAAAGCCGGGAAACCGGAGAGAGGAGATTTGCTTCGGAGCCGGAGATTTTGTCGTTATCGGTACGCCTACCTATGCCGGGAGAGTGCCGAACAAGATTATGCCGTATATCAGAGATAAGATAAAAGGCAGGGGCGCTGTGTGTACGGTGCTGACTACCTATGGCAGCCGCAGTTTTGATGATTCTCTCATGGAACTGAATCTGATGATGCAGGAGAACGGATTTACAGTCCTTGGCGGAGGAACTTTTGTCTGCCGTCATGCTTTTGCATCCACACTGGCGCCGGATCGGCCGGGACGGGAGGATCTGGAGGCGGCCGGACGGCTGGGAAAAAGAACTGCAGAAAAGGCGGAGACAGATCAGCTGTCAACTCCGCAGTTTCCGGGAAACAATCCTGTGGGACCGTATTATACGCCGATGGGTACGGACGGGAAGCCTGCCGTATTTCTTAAAGCCAGACCTTTTACGGATCAGAGCAGGTGTACGGGCTGCGGCCTGTGTGCAGACAGATGTCCCATGGGAAGTATCGGAGAAACTGATAACTACGAAGTCAGCGGTATCTGCATTAAGTGTCAGGCCTGTATCGTAAGCTGTCCGACAGGCGCCAAATTCTTTACTGATGAGGCGTTTCTCAGTCACAAGGCAATGCTGGAAAAAACCTATGGAGGCAGGCACAGAGTATCGGAAATCTTTGTGTGATAATTTGTGTGACGGCAAGATGCAAAGTTTCGGATTTCAGAGTCTGACCTCGGTTTGGAAAACGAAAAATGCGCAGCGGCAGCAGCTGCGCATTTTGTGCAGAAAGGCATGAGAACTGTCAATTGCTGGTGTTGATAAACGGATTGATGGCGCTGGCAACAACATTGACCGGCATGGTCTGCAGAAGGATTTTGCCCGGACCCTTAACAACGGTATTGAAGACACCCTCTCCGCCGAACAGCATATTTTTTACCCCTGGCACAGACACGATTTCCATGGAGCAGGTGGCATCCATAGTGGCGAGATAACCGGTATCAATGATCATGGACTGGCCGGCCTGAAGGGTATACTCTACGGCATAGCCGTCGATTTCGATAAAGGCGGTACCATGACCGGAAAGCTTCTGCATGATAAATCCTTCTCCGCCAAAAAAACCGGCGCCGATTTTTTTCTGGAAGAAGACAGAAAGCTCTACCGAGGACTCACTGGCAAGAAAGGCTTTTTTCTGTACGATCAGTTCACTCGAAGGTGAAATCTCCACGGCTTTGATGGAACCCGGAAAAGATGAGGCAAATGCGATCTGCCCCTGTCCGCCCTGAGCGGTATATCTGTTCTGAAACAGAGTATCTCCGGAAAACATTCTGCCCAGCGCTTTGCCGATACCGCCGTTACTGGTGGTTTCCATTTTCATGTTCGGGGTCATCCAGCTCATGGCGCCGCTTTCTGTGATAAGGCTTTCGCCTGCATCGAGGTCACAGATGACTGCAGGAAGGGGTTCGCCGACGATCTGATATTTCATGGTAAAGTCTCCTTTCATTTTTACTTGAATCTAATCAGATTGTAACAGAATCCGAAAGAAGGCACAATAATAAAATGCCTTTTTTACTCCGTATACGGGGCTGAGGCCGCAAAAATAAACAAAAGCAACGGAATTTTTGACAAAAAAATTGAATCACAATATATGATATGCTATAATTTTTTCTATAACATAGGAAATAGCGATTTGCGATATTTCCGCTTTTTTTATAGTTTTACGATTATAAAATGACATTAATCACAATACTATAATAAACGGCGTCCTCTGTGCGGAACTTCTGACAGCCTGTACGGCTCACCAGCGGAAGGCCTTCGGAGACGCTCTTCATTTTATACTATACTGCGATGATTAACTTGGGAGGAAACAATTATGACAGAACCTGTTTCAACGAATTTTATTCATAATATCATTGAAAAGGACCTGGAATCACAGAAGTACGGAAACAAGGTATGCACCAGGTTTCCGCCTGAGCCCAACGGGTACCTCCATATCGGACATGCAAAATCTATCTGTCTCAATTTTTCTACGGCAGAAAAATATGGCGGAACTTGTAATCTGCGTTATGATGACACCAATCCTGTAAAGGAGGATGTGGAATATGTGAACGGCATTGAAGAGGATGTGAAATGGCTGGGCTGGCAGTGGGACAAACGGCTGTGGGCTTCCGACTATTTTGAACAGATGTATGAGGCTGCGGTAGAGCTGATAAAAAAGGGCAAGGCCTATGTATGCAGTCTCAATGCCGAAGAGATAAAGGAATACAGAGGAACTCTGACCTGTCCGGGAAAAGAGAGTCCTTGCCGCAATCAGAGCGTAGAAGAAAATCTTCGCCTTTTTGAAGAAATGAAAGAAGGTAAATACGGCGACGGAGAGAGAGTCCTCCGGGCTAAAATTGACATGTGCTCTCCTAATATCAATATGAGAGATCCTGTCATCTACAGAATCGCGCACAGTGAACATCACAACACAGGAAACAAGTGGTGCATCTACCCGATGTATGATTTTGCTCATCCTATTGAGGATGCCATTGAAGGTATTACTCACTCCATTTGCACTCTGGAATTTGAGGACCACAGACCGCTTTACGACTGGGTTCTCAGAGAAGTGGGCTGGTGGGAAAATCCGCCGCAGCAGATCGAATTTGCACGACTCAATCTCACCAACACAGTAATGAGCAAGAGGCACCTGAAAGCTCTGGTTGACGATCAGGTGGTAGACGGCTGGGATGATCCGAGAATGCCGACCATTGCAGGACTTCGCCGCAGAGGTTATACTCCGGAGGCTATTCGTGACTTCTGCGAGAGGATTGGTGTTGCAAAGTCTAACAGCACTGTGGAGGTTTCTCTGCTGGAGCATTGTGTTCGTGAGGATCTGAAGACAAAGGTAGAAAGCAGAAACGTCATCGAGAATCCGATCAAAGTTGTGATTACCAATTATCCTGAAGATCAGACTGAAATGATTGAGCTTGAGAATAACAAGGAGGTTCCGGAAATGGGAACTCGTCAGATTCCTTTCTCCAGAGAACTTTATGTGGACGGTGCTGACTTTATGGAAGTGCCTGTGAAGAAGTATTTCCGACTGTTTCCGGGTAACGAAGTCCGTTTTAAGGGTGCTTACTTCATTACCTGCAATGAAGTTGTAAAAAACGAAGACGGTACTATCAGAGAACTGCTCTGCACCTATGATCCGGAGACAAGAAGCGGTTCCGGCTTCGAGGGACGCAAGGTAAAAGGAACCATCCATTTTGTGGATGCGAAGACTGCCGTAAAGGTGAAAATCCGCAACTATAATTACCTGATGATCCCTGATGAAAACGGCAAGAATGTGCTTAACCCTGATTCAGTGGAAGAAACCTGGGGTTATGCAGAACCTTCTCTGGCAGAGGCCAAACCGGGAGAACGGTTCCAGTTTTTCAGGCACGGCTACTATATTGCAGACAGCAAGCTGACAACAGACACTGAGAAAGTGTTTAACAGAATTGTGGATCTGAAGAGTTCCTGGAAGCCTAATAAGTAACAGAACATAAGGAGACACTGTAAAATAGATGAGCAATTCATCTGCGTAGCAGTGGCTCCTTTTTATGTTTAAAGAAAAAAGCATGTTTTATTGACGAGTTTCCATTTAACTGATTCCTGACATCTGGACAATTCTTAGAATGAGTCGGGATGCCTGACTCGCAATTAACCAAGATTTGAAAAAAGTACCAGGCTGAGTATAAATATGAAGGCTTGTTAACCAGAAGTCTAAAAAACTGATTTTGAGTATAAAAGTTTATACTCTTTTTTCCATTTAAAAGGCATTTTGGTTAAATATTTTAAAGAATATGGATTGATTGAGCTTTGTGACCAGTTTTTCTTTCAGATTCGTATACTCATTTTTACTGAAACAGATGATTTTGGTTAACTGACCGGGGAACAGGAAAAAGACAGCATAGAGCAGAGTCTTCAGCAGAATGTAGAAACACTAATGGAGCAAATAATAAGAAGGTGCCGCACAATCATTAAACTGATGATTGTGCGGCACCTCTTTTGCATATTACCTTTTTCTGCTGCTGGCCAAATCTTATCAGAAATAGAATAGAGAGAAGATAAAGCAGCCCATGATGACGATGAAAGCACCTATATCTGAAGGCCCTTCAAAAATCCGGTCTTTATTCTGAATCCGGCTCCAGCTGTAGAAAAGAATACCGGGGGCGTAAATCACTGCAGAGATTACGATATTGCTGACACCTGTAGCCAGCAGAAGCCAGAATCCGTAGATGACGCCAATGACTGAGATTAACCAGACTTTGAAATTTACATTGTTCCGATTTAGGTGGCTGTCCTGAATGGTGGTTTTGAGACAGTATAGTGCTGACAGTACAAAAGGAATCATGATGGCACTGGTAGCCAGCGTATACATTGCCTGATAGGAAGAGGACTGTGTGTAGACGAAGATCAGTAGAATCTGAATCAGTGCTGCAGTCAGAAGCAGTGCGCCAACAGGTGCTCCTTTACGGTTTTCTGATGCCAGAAATTTTGGAAAGCACTGATGAAGAGCCGGTGCATAGGCACTGTCAGCGCAGACGATAGTATAAGAGAACATGGCGCCTGCAATGGAAATTATCACGCCTACATTGATTAGTGTGGCACCCCATGGCCCCACAATATGGGAAAGGAGTACAGCCATGGCGGGATTATTCAGTCCGGCCAGATCTGCACGGGGCATAACGCCCATGCTCAGGATGGAGATCAGCACATACAGGATCAGCAGCGCAAGAAAAGAAAGCTCTGTGGCTTTTCCTGCAATAGCAGTGCTTTTGGCACGGCCGGAAATAACCACTGCGCCTTCAATGCCTGTAAAAATCCATACTGTGGTGTAAGTGGTCTCCAGCACCTGATGAGCCAGAGAATATCCGGTATCTTCTCCGAAGAAATTATTCAGAAAGATATCCAGATCAAAAGCTCCCAGAAAGATGACAAACAGGATAAATGCCATAATAGGCACAATCTTGGCGACGACAATAATGGTGTTGATGGTGACGGCTTCCTGCACGCCACCCATGATCAGAAATGTAAAAAGCCAAATCAGAACAGATGCCCCGATAATGGAAGGAAGATTGTTTCCGTCTCCGAATATGGGCAGAAACTGTCCCAGTGCTGCAAAGAGCAGCGTTGCAAATGAAACCTGCGACAGGATGGCACTAATCCAGTATCCCCAGGCAGAGTTAAAACCGATATAAGGCCCGAACCCTTCCTTTGCGTAAGCAAAAATGCCGCTTTTCAGGCTGGGACGGACGACGCTCAGTCTGTTGAAACACATAGCCAGACCGTACATGCCTACACCTGTAACCGCCCAGCCGATAAGAACTGCAAATGTGCCTGCACCGTTTGCCGCCATATCGCTGAACATACTGAAAACACCACTGGCCAGTGTGGTGCCGATGGCAAAACAGGTTAGTTTAAACAGGCCCAGACCCTGATTTTTTTCCATAAAATATCCCTCACTTGTAAGCATAAAGTTAAAAATAGTTTGTGCCGGAAGAGGAGTTTTATGCAGTGATAAAGAAGGGATTTGCGGAATTGGTACTGAGAAGAAAAAAGGGGAAACAAAATCCGAAGAAGATCGTCGTTGCGTTGTTTGTAAAAATATGGTAGAATTTTACAAACGAAAGGAGTGCGGAATGGAGATTACGGATACTTTAATTGTGATGATCAAATGTCTGGCAGCGGTGCTTGTAGGTATTTTTGCTGGGAACGGAGCCGTATACTTTTTTAATAAAATGCCTGCTGGCTGGTTCTGTGACTATGGACAGCAGCCTACGGAGGAGATGACGGATCCTTATACACAAAGAGTAAAAAGCTATCCCTGGAAGTTTTTGTTCACTATGCTTTTTGTGGTTCTTGGCATTAAACTGGTGATAGATGACTGGCAGTTTGCAGCAGCGGCAATCTGCAGTTTGTGGCTTTTGCTGGAGATGGCTATTGCAGATATCAAATACAGGATTGTGCCTGATCAGCTTATCATACTGCTTGCAGTTTCGGCACTGGGATACCTGCCTTATCACGGCAGCTGGCACGACTGCCTGCTGGGCGGACTGGCCGGATTTGGAATTATGCTGATAACGGCGCTTGCAGGAAAGCTTGCATATAGACGGGATGCCTTGGGCGGCGGTGATATTAAACTGTTCTTTAGCCTCGGTCTGATCGCTGGTCTTGGCGGAATTCTGTCTATCTTTGTGCTGACGACGCTTTTCAGTGCGAGTCATCTGATCATTCTGCTGCTTCTAAAGAAGAAAAAGAGAACCGATACGGTTCCCATGGTTCCTTATATTGCCGCAGCCTCGGCGTTTTATATGGTGTTTTTCTGGGGATTTGAACAGGTACTTTATCTGTAAGACTGGTCTGCGTGTTGAAAAGCAAAAATGTATACATATACAATTAAAACAAATAAAA
>CASEOD010000027.1 GCA_949289445.1 uncultured Eubacteriales bacterium | reverse complement strand
GCTGACTAATGCCAACGGAAAAGCTGTAATGAACAGACTGCCTTTTTCTCTCAACTGCTCCAATACACTGGAACTGGAAGAAGAGGTGGATTTCCGTGTTGTAAACGGCAGCAATGAAATCAAAAGCAGCGATTTGATCTCACAAAAAAAGTTTTATCTGATGGTTAACGGTTCTCTGACCATTGGAACTGACACCCAGAATCATCTTGCGCAATGTGTGGGCATATCCGTCAACGGTTCCCTGATCTGTCCGGAAAGAATCCACTCCGCTCTTCCCAATATAAATGTCAACGGTTCTGTCACCTGTTATCCTGACGATGCAGTGGTTCTGAAACGCAGTGCTGTTATCGACAGGCTATTCGCTCTACGGGCAAAAAACAGGCTGTACTGGTCTGCAAAGCGGATGATTATGACAGATCCTGATCTGGAGGGAGAAGTTCTTCGCAGAAGAGGTGCTTCTTTCAGTTCAGGGGAATTTATCATCACTCAGTCCAAGGTGGAAACACTTCTTGAGCTGATTGACGAAAAGGCAGAAATCATCATTGTTCCGGACAATACTTCTGTTGTGGAAGATGATATTGTACTGGATGAAGATGTTCTCCGCCGTTACGGAAACAGACTCTATGTAATCGGAGACATTACGGTTCCTGAAGACGGCGGCATACTGGAGCGTCTGGACTATCTGAATGTCTTGGGAGATGCTGAGGTGCCGCAGGAATATAAGGAAAAACTTCTTGATACGATAACCCGTGTCTCCGGTAAGATAAAGATTGCAAAACCTGACGGAGCAGTTCTGACCGATAAGCCATATATAAAGATTACCAGATGGATGCTGGAGCGTCAGCCTATGGGCATTGATGTCTCCGACTGTGCCATCGTAAAAATCAGTGAGGATATTCCAAAAGAGCTTATCGCAGACCGGCTGCACATCGAAGACTGCGGCATCGTCAAATGCAGTGAAGAGCAGAAAGATGCCGTGGATATGATTTGCCGGGATGTGGGAAAAGTCGGCAAAGCCGACGGTGAGGATGGCACGGGTCTTGGAGACAGCATTTTATCTGCTTTCGGCGGTCTCAAAGGGGCATTGAGTACCAAGGTGGTCACTGCAGCCGAATATGTACTGTAATTTCCTCTGACCAGCGCATAAATTCAAATGGTTCCGGTTATTGTGACTATATAAAAGACGGCGGTGATGAACCGCCGTCTCTCGTTGTTTTTACTTTATCCGGGATTTTGCCACCGCCGCAACTGCCGCGAAAAGCACTGCTGCCACAGGCCAGATAATCCAGCTTCTGCCCCAGTCAAAGGTAATCAGACTGTATGCCAGATAAACGGCCAATACCACCGGCCAGTAAACAGCCCCCACCTTCTCCTCTTTTCTTGCCTCTCTGCTCATTCTGTTTTTCCGTTCTGCCTTATAATTTTCCTTTTGCAGAAGCACATTATAGGCTCCGTAATTTACTCCTGCCGTAATAAACAGGTATACACCTGCGACTACCATGACTAAAAGAAAGCAGATATCCCATCCCTGCTGCAGATCAAGTACTGCCTCACTGAGAACGGCCGGTACAACAGACAGTATACACAGCACCACGCCCAGAGTAATTTTCCTGATAAATCCGGGTTGTTCTTTTTCCTGAAGCTGTTCCAGCGTCTTTGCCGTTGTTTCATGCAGGACAAACTGTTCTTTTTTGAGATAATCGAAACGGCTTATGGCTGAGCCGTGAATGATAAAAAGAGCTACAGCCCCTGCGATCATCACAAACATGATGACTGCCCCCACAGCTTCCCCAGCCTCGGTTCCGAACATGATCTCTCCACATACAGGAAAAACTACGGATAATATCACCATGGCAACGCCGAAGGCGATACCTCTGGCAGAAACCGAAATTCTATGCAGATACGCTCTGCACTCTTCCATGGACACTTCTCTGCCAACAAATACAGTGCCGACATCTCCATCGGTCCTTTGTCCGGCATCAGATGCTTTTGCGCCATATGCAGGATTTTCCTCACAGACAGGATCTGCAGCACCAGATGCCTTGCTGTCTAAAGCAAAGGCTGCCCCATTCCCTGCCGCTGTATCATCTTCTTCATCCAGTTCCAATTCTCCGGCAAGTTCCTCGATATTTCCGAATTCAGCTATAACTGTTCCAATGGCTTCATTCTCACTCTTTCCCTCAGACAGAAGTTCTGTATATTTATCCTCCATCATGGATGCCATTTCCCGTTTCGCCTTTCTGACTGCCTCTGTGTCAGGAAGCCGTGTAAACATACTGTCTAAATAATTTAAAATGATCTCCATCTCTAATCCTCCTGTACAATAAATTTTTCAACAACTTCCTTGGTAACCTGCCATTCTCTGCACTTTTCCCTGTAGTAGGCTCTGCCGGCCTCCGTAATTCGGTAATAGGTTCTAGGTTTTCCTCCACTGACACCGCTGCCTGCAAAGGACTCCACATAACCGTTTTTTTCCAGTCGGGTAAAAGCAGAGTAAAGGGTCGTCTCTTTGATAATGTATTTCTCTTGAGAAAGTTCCTTGATCATTTTGGAGATCTGATATCCGTAAGACGGAGCTTCCCTAAGCAGATATAGAATAATGGTATCATTATATCCTCTGATTACATCACTGCTTATCACAGAATCACCTCTTCTACTTTATCTGTAGTAGTACGACTATCGTAGTACTTTTGTAAAATCACTATAGCACAACTACTACGATAGATCAAGTAGTTTATTCAAAAAAGCAGTGTCATTGATTTCCCTAAAATACACTGAATAGAGAAAAAAAACGGAGCCTGTATAAGCTCCGTTCATAAGTGATTTCTGTTATTTCACCAGTCTCCATGCCTTGTTGGAATACTGAGTGTATACGGTTTCGCCTGCGATGTCTCTCACGCCGCGAACCTTGTAATAGTATCTGGTTCCTTTTTTCAGTTCTTTAGTATTCTTGTACCAGCCTGTAATGCCTCCCTGTTTTGTCTCATAGTATGGCTCTGTACCGTATCCGCTGTACCTCTTGGTGGATTTGTAAACTTCATAGTAATCCACCTTGTAGCCCAGAGATTTCTTCCAGTTCAGCCTGATAAAGCCATCGCCCAGAGTTGAGGTCAGTTTGATGGTG
>CASEOD010000026.1 GCA_949289445.1 uncultured Eubacteriales bacterium | reverse complement strand
GAGATCAAATCGCTGCTTTTGATTTCATTGCTGCCGTTTACAACACGGAAATCCACCTCTTCTTCCAGTTCCAGTGTATTGGAGCAGTTGAGAGAAAAAGGCAGTCTGTTCATTACAGCTTTTCCGTTGGCATTAGTCAGCATAGTGGCACAGTTGATGATGATTGCTTCATAGTGACTGTAGTTTTCTTCCTGAATTTTTCTTGCATCACACACTGAGCAGTTGATAAGCAGTTTTTTAGCCATTTTGTTTCCCTCCATTATATTTCCAGCTGTTTTTTCAGATACTTGCGGCAGCGGGACAGTTTTGAGCGGACTGTTCCCGAAGGAAGATTCAGTATTCGGCCTATTTCTTCAGCAGTATAGCCTTCAAAATAGCGAAGCTGAAAGATAGCGCGATCCTGTGGGCTGACGGTCTGCAGAAATATTTCATTCTCCACTCTCTGTATTTCTGTATCCTCTGAGAATCCCGGCTGACCGCTCTGTGCGTATTCGTTTTCCAGGACTGCCCGCCGACAGCAGTCAAAGAACAGGTTCTTGAAAGTGCGGTAAAGCCATGCCCGCTGTTTTTTTCGGGACAAATCCCCTATGGTATCAGCATTCATCAGGGCTCTTACAAAAGTTTCCTGTGCCAGATCCTCAGCCAGTTCTCTGCTGCCGCTTAAAGAACTGCCGTAAGCCACCAGCTCTTTGTAATGATTTTCATAAAGTTCTTCCCACAAAGGTTCCGCCCCCCTTTCTGTATAGATAACGAATGAAAGGCTAAAAGTGTTGCAAAAATTATAACATATTTCGGGACATGGATTTAAGGATGATAATCCTGTTTTTTTCGGGAAATACGGAAATTTTCCAGTGGTTTTTCTCAAAATACGGTAAAACAGAAGGAAGATGGGGAATGACTGTCTTTAGCAGGCTCTTTTCCTGATCTTTTGCCGTTCCCGTTTGAGTTACCCGGTAAAACGAATTATGTATATTTCATGTCGGATTTAACATGGGGGCATTTAATAAACTTATCTTTTTTCTGTCAAGTTCTGCCTGACGCTGCGGGAACACTGAACAGAGGCAGTGAAGGGGGATAGACGGTGAAGACTGCGAAGCAGACAGCCATCAGAAACAGACAGACATCTGCAAGAATCCGAACTGACGGCTGCCCCAGAACTTCAAAGTTCATCAGATAATGGGAAACAGCAAAAGCCGCAAGTACTGACAGGATGAACAGACCGATGTCTACAATGAGGAAGTTTCTGCCGCAGATAGTGGTGTAGGCATAGAAGAAAAAAACCATTGTAAACATGCCTGCCAAAAGACCTGCGGTTTTGGCAGGAATAAAGGTTTCTGCAAACTGACCGTAGTGAACATATTCAATCAGTGACCATAACAGAAACGGCGTGACCAGAAGCTTCAGATGCTCGAAGACACTTTCGTTGGTGGGAGCAATGAATGCCACCAGAAAGTTCCGACCGGACCATTCAAAGACAAAATGGAGCAGGGTACCGATGATTAGTGTAAAACCGATACCTAAAATTTCAATCATAAAAATCACCTCAGTCAAGTATATGAAAGTCAGGGGAAAAGATTGATTTTATGGCAAGATTGTTATAGAATATTGAATAGTATTTTGAAAACAAGGAAGTGAGATCATGTCAGAGTATAAATTCAACACCAACTGTATTCATGCAGGATACAAGGCAGAAAGCGGAGAACCGCAGGTACTGCCGATTGTTCAGAACACCACCTACAGATATTACAACGCGGAGGACGTGGCCAAACTCTTCGATCTGGAGAGTGCCGACTTCATGTATACCAGACTGGGGAGTCCCACAGTAAATGCTCTGGAACAGAAGATGGCGGCCCTTGAGGGCGGAACCGCAGGCATTGCCACCAGTGCGGGTCAGGCTGCAAATCTGATTACCATGCTGAACATCTGTCAGGCGGGGGATCACATCATCGCCTGCGGAAACATCTATGGAGGAACTTTTAATCTGTTCGGCGTAACCCTGAAAAAAATGGGGATTGAAACCACCTTTATCGACTATAACTTATCCAAAGAAGAGATCGTAGCTCTGGCAAGACCTGAGACAAAAGCTATTTTTGGAGAGTCTCTCGGAAATCCTGCGTTAACAGTGCTTGATATTGAAAAATTTGCGGCAGCTGCAGAAGAGATCGGGGTGCCTCTTGTCATCGACAATACTCTCGCATCCCCTTATCTGTGCCAGCCGCTGAAATACGGCGCCAATATTGTCACCCATTCTACAACAAAATGGGCAGACGGACATGCAACCAGCGTGGGCGGTATGGTAATAGAAGGCGGAAATTTTGACTGGAACAAATATGCAGATAAGTTCCCCGGCATGGTGGAACCTGACGAAAGCTATCACGGAATTCGCTATTATGAAAAATTCGGCAGCCAGGCTTTCTGTGTGAAACTGAGAGCGCAGATGCTTCGGGATCTGGGATGCACCATGTCGCCGATGAATGCATTCCTCACATTCCAGGGTCTGGACACACTCCATCTGAGAATGGACAGACACAGTGAAAATGCACTGGCTCTTGCCAAATTCCTGCAGAATCATCCAAAGGTTGACTGGGTAAAATATCCGGGCCTTCCGGGAGATGACGACTATGAGAGAGCACAGAAATATCTGCCTAAAGGAGCAAGCGGCGTACTGGCCTTTGGCGCTAAAGGCGGAAAAGCAGGCGGTGAGGAATTCCTGAAGAATCTGAAACTGGCCAGCATTGTAGTGCATGTGGGAGACATCAGAACCAGCGTTCTGCATCCTGCATCCACCACACACAGACAGCTCAGCGAAGAGGATCAGCTGGCTGGCGGAATTAAGCCGGAACTGATTCGCGTGTCGGTCGGCTGTGAGGATATTGAGGACATTATCGCTGACTTTGATCAGGCATTGAACAGCCTCAAATAATAGAGGAAAGCCATGACTTACAGAGAAGCTCTGCAGCAGCAGATGGAAGCATATTATCAGATTACGACAGGCTATCGCACTGCAACCATGGATGCAACCAGACTTGCCAGAAAGCCGGGTCTTTTTAAGAAACAGGACTACAGTCCGTACGTACAGCAGTTTACGAAACTGGCAAAAGACGGAGAAACACTCAATCGAAAACAGCTTGAGAATCTTGCTGAAACCGAGGAGGAAAAACGTATTGCAGAACTTTTTTCCAGAAACGTCATCTCTTTTATCCTGCTGTGTGAGGAAAATGCCAGATTTTATGAGCTTTCTGACAAAAAGCAGTACCGAAAGAACGGAGTGACTCTGCAGGAGTATGCAGAATGCGCAAACAGACTGCAGGGAATTCTGGACGGAACAGTGAAAGAGTTAGAAAAACTGGAACAGGCATATAAAGAGTATTTCTCTGACCGTTTTACCGATGAGTAGAGACAGCAGAAGACTTCCCAGCCAGATGAGACAGGCATAGGGAAGTCTTTCCTGTTTTATCAGCAGTATGGCCGAATTGAAACAGGGAGCTGAAAAGAGCATCATCAGAACGACGGTGATGAGCTGGGCTCCGTCAAAAACTCCCTGTTCTGCGAAGGTCAGCAGGGAGGCTGCGCCAAAGTCCCGTTTCAGAAGATTGAGGACGAGAAGTTCAGCTGCCTCTTCAGGAAGGCCGAGAAAAGTTTTTGTCACAGGCCCAAGCAGACTGATAATCTGCCGGAAAAGACCGAAAAAGGCTGCGGTACTGATAAAAACGGTACCTGCGCAAAAGGCGGGAGCCGTTTCACAGACTGATCGGAATGATTCTTTTACAGAAGAAACCAGGGCAGTTCGCAGACGGAAAGAAGTCTGCTCACTGACCGTGGAACAAGGCCGGCCGTTTAAGGGGCAGAATCGGCAGACGGCACCATATATCAGAGCGAAAAAGACGAAAAACAGCAGCAGAAAGACCAGAAACACACGCAGGGTGACCATGGCTGCAAAAGCCGCTGTCATAGTCAGCTGCGCAGAACAGGGAATCAGCAGAATCAGGATCATCGTCATACGTCTTTTCTCGTCCTGCCTCTCGAGAGAATCCAAAGATGCCAGAGCTACAGTAGTGCAGCCAAGTCCTGTAATGGCGTAAAAGAGCTGATTCAATCCCGGACTCTGCCGTATAAACGGAAGAACCGGCAGAAGTCTGCTGAGAAAACCCAGCAGAACCAGTATGGGAAAGAGAATGAGAAACAGATATCTGGGCGTCAGGGTGAAAAGACCGAAATCACCGAACAAAATATACCGGAAAAGAGACAACAGATTGTTCATTTGTACTTTTTAATCCTTTCAAAAAATGGTATACTATAAATGTATGTGCAGAAAAGACATTCATGAGATTCTGAAAAGAAAGAGAGAGGAATTGTGGAGATCTTAGAGATTGCTTTACTGACGATGTGTGGTTTGACAGCGGTTTTTCTGCTACTGGTTTACGGAAAGCTTTCCGCACTGCAGAAAGAGATAAAGGAATCGCGGGTAGAAACCGTAAAATACATAAATGAGGCTTTCAGAACCTTCGGGGAAATGCTCAGCTCGGGACAGAGTGAGTCGGCCAAGATGCAGGATTTGCGTCTTGCCGAACTGAACCGCAGATTCAGCCAGATGGCTGTGGAAAATGAGCAGAAGCTGGAGCAGGTCCGAATGACCATGTCAGAAAAGCTTTCGGAACTGAATTCTGACAACAGGAGACAGCTTGAGGCCATGCGGGCGACTGTCGATGAAAAGCTGCAGAAGACGCTGGAGGATAGAATCGGCCAGTCTTTTAAGCTGGTCAGTGAACGACTGGAACAGGTATACCGGGGTCTGGGAGAAATGCAGACACTGGCGGCAGGAGTGGGAGATCTGAAAAAGGTTTTGTCCAATGTAAAAACCCGCGGGATTCTGGGAGAAATTCAGTTGGGCGCTATTCTGGAACAGATTCTGTCACCGGATCAGTACGATGAAAACGTGATTACAAAATCCTCGGGAAGCGAGCGGGTGGAATATGCAGTCAGGCTTCCGGGAGAAGACGATTCTGCGGTATATCTTCCCATCGATGCAAAATTCCCTGCAGATGCCTATGTCAGATTGACCGATGCGTATGAGGCAGCCGATTCGGCAGCCATTGAGGCCGCCGGCAGGAATCTGGAAAAAGTGATTAAATCAGAAGCCAGAGATATCAGAAATAAATACATCGAGCCTCCGTATACCACAGATTTCGGCATAATGTTTCTGCCTTTTGAAGGACTTTATGCGGAGGTGGTTCGCAGAGGTCTGGTGGAAACCCTGCAAAGGGAATACAAGGTCAATATTGCGGGGCCGACGACTATGGCGGCGCTGCTCAACAGTCTTCAGATGGGATTTAAGACACTGGCTATACAGAAGCGTTCCGGCCAGGTCTGGGAAATCCTGGGCGCAGTGAAGACAGAGTTTGAAAAGTTTGAGGATGTCCTGTCCGCGGCACAGAAGAAAATCAATCAGGCCAATGACGATCTGGACAAACTCATCGGAACCCGTTCCCGAATGATCAGAAGACGACTGAGAGACGTATCGGCGCTGAGTGAGGAAGAGACCACAGTATTACTGGATTTAGAGGAGAAATAAGCTTGAATATTTTTGCAATCGGAGATTTACATCTGTCCTTCGATCCCCGAATAGAAAAACCTATGGATATTTTCGGTGCCAGATGGGAAAGGCATTATGAGCGGGTAGAAGAAAACTGGAGAAAAACAGTGACTGCTGATGACGTTGTGATTCTGCCCGGGGATATTTCCTGGGGGCTGCGTCAGGATGAAGCTATGGCCGATCTGACATGGATTCATGAACTTCCGGGGAGAAAAATCATTACCAAGGGAAACCATGACCTTTGGTGGACGACCGTTACGAAACTGAACCGGCTCTTTGACGACATCACCTTTCTGCAGAACAAGTCCTGCCTTGTGGGAGATACCGCAGTCTGCGGAAGCAGGGGCTGGATCTGTCCGGGAACGGAAGGCTTTGACGAGCACGACAGAAAGATTTACAATCGTGAGATTCTGCGTCTTCGCCTGTCTCTGGAAGAAGGAAAAAAAAGCGGAGCAAAGACACTCATCGCGGCGCTGCATTATCCGCCGACCAATGACAAGATGCAGGGTTCAGGGTTTACTGCCCTGATGGAGGAATACGGTGTGAAGACGTGTGTCTACGGGCATCTTCACGGCAAGGATGCATTCAAAAATGGAATAAAAGGCCGTTTCAACGGCATAGAATATAAGCTGGTTTCTCTGGATTATCTGGAAGGGAAACCTGAACTGATTCATCAATGTGAAGAAAGGATAACAGGTGAGGAGCAATGAAAAGAGTGATTCTGATTGTGCTTGACAGTCTGGGCGTGGGAGAACTGCCTGATGCCAGACACTATGGAGATAGGGGTACCAATACCTTTCTGCATGCAGCCGGTGCAACTCCGGGATTCAATCTGATCAATCTGAGAAAGCTGGGACTGGGCAATATCGTCGATGGACCGGACGGTGACTATTCTGATCCGAAGCCATGGAGCTGCTACGGAAAGATGGCAGAGCGATCAAAAGGAAAAGATACTATTACCGGACACTGGGAACTGGCAGGTATTGAAACCAAAATTCCGTTCAAAACCTATCCGGACGGATTTCCGGAGTCATTTATGGAGGCTTTTGAAAGGGCAATCGGCACAAAATGTCTGGGAAATTATCCGGCATCCGGCACGGAGATTATAGAAAAGCTGGGTTTTGAACACGAACTTTCCGGAAAACCCATCGTATATACTTCAGCGGACAGCGTATTTCAGATTGCGGCAAATATTGAAGTAATTCCTCTGGAGAGGCTTTACGAGATTTGTGAGATTGCAAGAAAGCTTCTGCAGGGACCTTGGGCATGCGGAAGAGTGATTGCCAGACCGTATGTCCTGAAGGACGGCAAACGTATCAGAACTGCGGACCGCAGAGATTATGCCGTATCGCCTCCGGAAGAGACTTTGCTGGATAAACTGACCAAAGCAGGAAAAACAGTCTATGCAGTAGGCAAGATCAGCGATATCTTCAACGGTCGGGGTATCACCACCTCCGTGCATACTGAGAATAACATGGATGGTGTGGATAAAACGCTGGAAGCAATGGAGCAGGAATTTGAAGGTCTTATCTTTACCAATCTGGTTGATTTTGACTCAAAATTCGGTCACAGGAGAGATCCTGTAGGTTACGGCAGAGCCATTATGGAGTTTGACATGAGGCTTCCTGAGATTCTCGAGGCCATGAGGGAAGAAGAGATTCTGATTATCTGTGCCGATCACGGCAATGATCCTGAGCATACCGGCTGGGATCATACCAGAGAATATGTTCCTCTCATCGTGACAGGAGAAAAGATAAAACACGATAAAGAGCTGAAGACCCGCAAAACTTTTGCCGACGTGGGAGCCACTGTCGCACAGTATCTGGAAGCTGAGCCGACGAATATCGGAGAAAGCTTCCTGAAGGAGATTCTGAAATGAACATGAATGATATCATCCTCAAGAAGAGGGATGGAGGAAAACTGAGTCAGGCAGAGATAAAATACTTTGTCAAGGGTTATACCGAAGGTGAGATTGCCGACTATCAGGCGGCAGCTCTGCTGATGGCGGTTTTCTTTCAGAAGATGGATAAGGAAGAAACCTTTGAACTGACCAATGCCATGAGGTATTCCGGCGATACCGTTGATCTTTCGGGAATCAGAGGAATTAAAGTGGATAAGCACTCTACGGGAGGTGTGGGAGACAAGACCACCCTGATTGCGGCGCCTCTGGCAGCAGCCTGCGGAGTTCCTGTTGCCAAAATGAGCGGACGGGGCCTGGGATTTACCGGCGGTACTGTGGATAAACTGGAATCTATTCCGGGTTTTCTGACTGCCATGGAACCGGAAGATTTTCTGAGGCAGGTTAACGAAATCGGCATAGCCGTCATCGGGCAGACTGGACATATTACGCCTGCTGACAAAAAGATTTATGCTCTTCGGGATGTGACAGGTACGGTTGAAAATCTGAGTCTCATCGCTTCCAGTATCATGAGTAAGAAACTGGCGGCGGGCAGTGATGCCATTGTTCTTGACGTGAAATGCGGAAGCGGGGCATTTATGGAAACCCGGGAAGAAGCTGAGACACTTGGACAGCTGATGTGTGAAATCGGAGTTGCTGCGGGTAAAAGGACTGTGGCTGTCATCACTGATATGAGTCAGCCTTTGGGAAACGCCGTGGGCAACAGTCTTGAGGTGATTGAGGCCATAGAAACACTGAAAGGCAAAGGACCGGAAGATATCACAGAGCTTTCCCTGAAACTTGCCGGCATGATGATCTATCTGGGTGGCAGAACGAAGACACCGGCAGAAGGTCATATCATGGCACAGCAGGCACTTCACAGCGGCGCCGGTCTGGAAAAGTTCAAAAGCTTTATCACAAGACAGGGTGGAGACGTCCGCGTGACGGAAGATTACGGGCTGTTTCCTGAGGCTTCATTTCATAAAGCAGTGACAGCCGAAGAGAGCGGTTTTGTAAAGACTATCGATGCAAAATCCATCGGCCTGGCTTCTCAGCATACCGGAGCAGGCAGAACAAAAAAGGAAGACAGCGTAGATCTTTCTGCAGGAATTTACCTGCATAAAAAGGTGGGTGACAAGGTAAGCCGGGGTGAAGTACTGGCAACCCTTTACGGAAATGACAAGAACAAGCTGGCGGCTGCCGTCAGAGAGGCAGCGGGAGCCTTTGTTATTTCAAAGGAAAAAACAGCAAGGCCTGAACTGATAAAAGAGGTACTGGGTCTGTAACAGATACATAATGCAGAAGACAGGAACAGGGATTTGCTGAAGCCATACGGGAAACTGCAGTCTCTGTTTTTGCTTGAAAAAGAAGGAGGGCATCTAGAGTGCCGTATTCTGAAAAATGCTGCCCTATCTTGCATTCTGCGCTGATTGCATTATTGTTATTTTATAACGTTCTGGCTGCCGAGGCGGGAGAACTGTTAAAATAACAATAAAAGGAGTGTAAGATTATGAGCAGAGAATACGGTTATGTACGTGTATCGACAAAGGAGCAGAATGAATCCAGACAGATTCTGGCTATGGAAGAATACGGGATCAGGGCAGAGTGCCTTGTAGTTGAGAAACAGTCAGGAAAAGATTTTGAAAGACCAAAGTATAAAAAACTGATGAAAAAACTGAAGGCAGGAGATACACTGATCATAAAAAGCATCGATCGGCTGGGCAGAAACTATGATGAAATTCTGGAACAGTGGCGGTACATTACCAAGGAAAAGCAGGCGGCCATTGTGGTACTTGATATGCCTCTGCTGAATACTGAGCGAGACAGGGATCTGACCGGCATTCTTATTTCTGATATTGTGCTGCAGCTGCTTTCCTATGTGGCTCAGACGGAACGGGAGTTTATCAGGCAGAGACAGGCAGAGGGGATTGCCGCGGCAAGAAAAAGAGGTGTCAAGTTCGGCAGACCGAGAATGGCAGTACCGGAAGAATTCCATCAGATGCAGAAACAATGGGAACAGAAAACGATTTCTTCCAGAGAAGCGGCAAGAAGGATCGGTATTGCGCAGAATACTTTCTTACGCTGGTGCAGAGGAGAATGACAGATGCCGGAATTGAGACAAAAGAATGATTCTAAGCCTGTATTCTATATATAATAAGGATATCTTTACAAACAGGAGAGTATAAGCCAATGACACAGACAGAAAAGATTTTTAAGGATGTTTTCCGGGGAGACCGGCTGATACGTATGATTTTCAGCGCCAAAAGGCGAAAGTCCTGTCCGTACCGGAAAGTGACAGTCCGACCTGTAAAACTGAATGATCATCCGGCTTTTCAGGCAGAATATACTGTCGGAAATCAGGTAATTCATGAAAACCTTCTTCCCGGGGAAGCCGAAAAAAAGGCTATGCAGCTTCTGCGGGAAGATTTCAAGCAGATCAATCTGTTTACACTTTCTGAAGATATACAGATACTGGCGGCAAAACCGGACAGACCGAGAATTGTCACAAAACCCGCCACAAAGGGTATGCCCAGCCTTTCACACAATCGAGAGAAGAAACGTGTGATCCCCGAAGGCGTACCATGCGATTTTCTGATTCGCCTTGGGGTAATGGATGAAAAAGGAGAGGTGGTTCAGAGACACTACAGCAAATATCGCCAGATCAACCGGTATCTGGAGATTGTGGAAGAAGTGTATTCCTGTCTGCCGCAGGATCGGACACTGAGGATCATCGATTTCGGATGCGGAAAGGCATATCTGACTTTTGCCCTCTATTACTATCTGAAGGTACTGAAGGGCAGAAACGTTCACATTACCGGGCTGGATCTGAAAAAGGATGTCATCGCTTTCTGCAGCAAGGTGGCAGAGGATTTGGGATATGATCAGCTGCAGTTCCTTTTGGGAGACATTGCGGACTATTCCGGTGACTGTGCGGATATGGTGGTGACCCTCCACGCCTGTGATACGGCTACGGATTATGCGCTGATCAATGCCGTTAACTGGAACAGCAGAGTGATTCTTTCCGTTCCGTGCTGCCAGCATGAACTTTTCAGTCAGATAAAAAACGACATTCATCAGCCTATGCTGAAATATGGGATTCTCAAAGATCGCCTGACTGAATATCTGACCGACGGACTGCGCGGACTGAAACTGGAGGCAGCCGGATATGACGTTGCCATGATAGAATTCACATCTCTGGAGCACACGGCAAGGAACATCATGATAAAAGCAGTGAAAGCAGAAAATCCGAATCCTGCCCGGGCCGAAAAGTCTCAGAGACAGTACGAGACTCTGAGAGACTTCTACCATGTAAATCCGTCCATTGAGCATCTGAGACGTCTTTAAGTGCAGGCAGTGTTTTCGGCAGCAGGACCCTTTGCTGGAATCTGAAGAGTCGGGGAGATGTAAAAACGACCCGGAAAGATTACCACTCACCGCGGGTGTTTTATCACGGCAAATCCGGCTTCAGCCGGCCGGTTCAATGAAAGGCACGCCGAGAATGTCTGCTACGGATAACGCCAGATTTTTTCCGATGGCTTCTACGTTATTCTTGATCCATTCCGCGTCTTCTGTGTTGTCGTGATAAGCCACTTCCACCAGCACTGCGGGAGCTTTTGTACGGCGCAGTTCCGCCAGAGAGGTGGTGGGCACCACAGTAACCAGAGAAGGATCCGGATAAATCAGCTTCAGATTGTTGGCAATTATTTCCGCATCTCTGCGGCCTGACTCAGAATCCCTGTAATAGTAGACGTCAGGTCCCTTAATTGCGCCGGAAAGATTGGGCGGCGCCGCATTGGAATGAATTGCCAGATGCAGATCGTAGCTTCCTGCATTGGAGTCCGCGATGGAGTTGCTGACGGTTCCGCCCGGATTGTTTCTGGAAAAGGTGATGCCGCTGGCTCTCAGATAAGGAACCATGGCATCAGCGATTAAATTCGCGTAGTATTCTTCTGTGCCGCCGTTGACAAAGAGATTATATTCCTGTGTAGAGGGGCTTAAAAAAACTTCTGGCATAAGATTTCCTCCTAAAAATGATCATACGTTATAGTATGTGAGATTTGGGAAAAAGGTGAATCGGGAATATGAAAGATACAGTGAATTGAGGCAGTTCAGAGCTGAATTGAACAAAAATAAATAAAACCTATTGTACAAACTATTGAACATAATGTTTGATCGTGGTAAAATAGATAAATATTTTTAATTTATAGAAATATCAAAGAAGGGTAAAGATGACAGAACAACAGAAAATTATTAACATTGCAGTAATCGCCCACGTAGATGCAGGCAAATCCACGCTGGTGGACGCTTTTCTGAATCAGAGCGGCGTTTTCCGGGCTAATGAGGATGTGGCTGACTGCGTGATGGACAGTGATGATATCGAACGGGAAAGAGGTATTACAATCTATTCCAAGAACTGCTCCGTAATGCACGGCGATGTAAAAATAAATATTGTGGATACTCCCGGCCATGCAGACTTTTCTTCTGAGGTGGAACGGATTATGAAGACAGTGGACACGGTGATTTTGCTGGTAGACTCCAGTGAAGGACCTATGCCGCAGACCCGTTTTGTTTTGAGTAAATCTCTGGAGCAGGGACTGAATCCGATTTTATTTATAAATAAGATTGATAAGAAAGATGCCAGAATCGATGAGGTGGTGGATGAAGTCTACGAGCTTTTCATGGATTTGGATGCAAATGATGGACAGCTGGATTTTCCGATTCTTTACGGTATTGCAAGGCAGGGTATTGCTGTCCGTGATCCGAAAGAAGCAGAGGGACTTTCTGTAGAACAGGGAGGAACCAGACTCAAACACACGCCGGCAGGTTATGCAGGACTTGATATCACGCCGCTGTTCGATACGATCATCAGTCATTGCAAGCCTTATGAGGATCGTCGTGAAGAACCGCTTCAGCTACAGATTTCTACGCTGGCCTACGATGATTATATCGGACGTCTGGGGATCGGCAGGATTACCAGAGGCATTGTGAAAGAAGGACAGACTGTGGCTGTCGCGAGAGATGACGGGCAGATTGTCCAGCGCAAGATCAATCAGGTATTTGTGTACAGAGGTCTGAAGCGAGTTGCGGTTCCTCAGGCGGAATGCGGAGACATTGTAGTGATTTCTGGAATTTCGGATATATCCATTGGAGAGACAGTATGTGATCCTGCAAATCCGGAAGCCATGGAGATGATTCATATCGAAGAACCGACTCTTTCGATGAATTTCATGGTAAACAAATCACCTTTTGCAGGAAAGGTGGGGAAATTTGTCACCTCCAGACATATCCGGGAGCGGCTGAATAAAGAACTTGAAGTCAATGTGGGGCTGACTGTTGAAGATACCGATTCAACTGACAGTTTCAAGGTATCCGGAAGAGGTGAGCTTCATCTGTCTATTCTCATTGAAAATATGAGGAGAGAAGGATATGAGCTGGCGGTTTCCAAGCCGGAGGTTATTTATCGGAAAGATGCTGAGGGCAGGAAACTGGAGCCTGTGGAAGAAGTGGTGATTACAGTGCCGGATCAGTATTCCGGAACGGTCATTTCCAAGCTGAATCTCAGAAAGGGACTGATGGTGCAGATGACCGGAGAAAACGGCTATTCCAGACTGGAATACCATGTGCCTACCAGAGGTCTTCTGGGTTACCGCTCAGAATTTATCAATGACACCCGAGGGGAAGGAACTATGGAACGCCGTTTCCTTGATTTTGAAGAATATAAGGGCGATATTCCGGGGCGAGCCAATGGCGTGGCAATTGCCATAGAAGAGGGAGAATGTACACCTTACGCTCTGTTTAATATCGGAGAACGGGTTCAGATGTTTGTCAGTCCGGGAGATCGGGTTTACGAGGGCATGATCGTAGGAATGAATTCCAGAAATGAGGATATGGAGGTCAACCCGTGCAAGGCCAAGAAGGTCAGCAACATGAGAGCAGCGGGAAGCGATGAGGCGATTAAGCTTTCACCGCCGAGAATCTTCACACTGGAAGAGGCGCTGGAGTTTATCGAAGACGATGAACTGGTGGAGATTACACCGGAAGAAATCCGTCTGAGAAAGAAATTGCTTAGAGAAATCGAAAGAAGAAGAGCGGGGCGTTGATATGTCTGAAAAAACCATTGCACTGCTGATGAAATGCGGCTCAGCAGCTTTGACGCTGCTTATCGGATGGCTGCTTCTGACCGTCATTCTGCGGATTGCGGCACGTGCGCTGAAAAAGTCGAAGCTGGATGAAGCGCTGCATACTTTTATCCTGAACAGTATGAAAGTGGTTCTGTGGATTGTGGTGATCATTGCAACTCTGGGAAAACTGGAAGTATCCACGGCATCTCTGGTTGCGGTGCTCAGCGCCGGAGGCGCTGCCATTGCGCTGGCCCTGAAGGACAGTCTGGGCAATGTGGCAGGAGGACTGATCATACTGATCAACAAGCCTTTTTCAAAGGGTGATACCATTGAGGTACAGAACATTTCAGGTGTGGTCGATTCCATCGATCTTCTGACCACGCGGTTACACACCTTTGACAATAAGGTAGTGACGATTCCTAACGGAACGCTTACCACATCGATTCTGATCAATTACTCCAGAGAGGACATCCGGCGAGTGGACTGCGTGTTCGGCATCAACTGCCGGTCCGATGTGATAAAGGCAAAGGAGATTCTGCAGAGGGTCGCGGAGCAGTGTCCCGGTGTTTTCAGGGAGCCGCCTTATATTATCGGCGTATCTGAGCAGAAGGACAGCACCGTATGGCTGGACCTGAAAGTCTGGTGTTCCACCGAGGACTATTACGATGTGAAATATAATTTACTGGAAAATGTGAAGCTTTCTTTTGACGAAGCGGGTATCATCGTTGCCAGATCGGAGATGAATGTACACATTATTGAGTGAGCTTCAGCAAATTTTTATTCGTTATCATTTTAATTTTTTTATATTGAGAATGGGAGAATAAAATGAAAGAAATTAAAAAGTTTAAGAGAGTCTTAGTCGCCAACAGAGGCGAGATTGCTATCAGAATCTTCCGTGCCTGCAACGAGCTGGGCATCAGAACCGTAGCAGTCTACTCAGAAGAAGACAAAAATTCACTGTTCAGAACCAAGGCTGATGAATCTTATCAGATCGGAAAAGGAAAGGCGCCGGTTGCGGCTTATCTGGGCATCGATGAGATCATCGAACTGGCAAAGACAAAAGGCGTGGATGCCATTCATCCCGGATATGGTTTCCTGTCCGAAAACGAGGAATTTGCGGCTGCTTGTGCAGAAGCAGGTATTGAGTTTATCGGACCGACCAATCAGATGATGGGAAGCCTGGGTGATAAAATTCAGTCCAAACTGGTTGCCATGAAAGTAGGTGTGCCGACAATTCCGGGTGTGGAGAAGGCTATTGAAAACGAAGAGGAAGCAATGGAATTTGCACAGAAGTGCGGCTATCCGATTATGCTGAAAGCGGCTGCAGGCGGCGGCGGAAGAGGTATGCGAATCGTGAGAAGCGAAAAAGACCTTCTTCCGGAATACAGAAGTGCAAAGAGCGAAGCAAAAAAGGCCTTTGGCATTGATGATATTTTTATTGAGAAATACCTGGAAAGTCCAAAACATATTGAGGTACAGATTCTGGGAGATAAATACGGCAATGTGGTGCATCTCTGTGAAAGAGACTGCTCTATTCAGAGAAGACACCAGAAGGTTATCGAGTTTACACCGGCACTCTGTCTTACGGAAGAAAAGAGAAAGGCTATCTGCGAAGATGCTTTGAAGATCGCCAGATCTGTAAACTACAGAAATGCAGGAACCGTGGAATTCCTGCTGGACAAACACGGCAATCACTACTTTATTGAGATGAATCCGAGAATTCAGGTAGAACATACCGTTACTGAAATGGTAACCGGTATCGATATCGTGCAGGCTCAGATTCTCATTGCAGAAGGCTATCCTCTTGATTCTGATGAAATCGGCATCAGAAGCCAGAAAGACATTCAGATGAGAGGCAACGCCATTCAGTGCAGAATCACCACAGAAGACCCTGCCAACGGCTTTGCTCCTGATACAGGAACCATTGAGCTTTACAGAAGTGCTTCCGGATATGGAATCCGTCTGGACGGCGGTAACGGTTTTACCGGTTCTGTAGTATCACCTTACTATGACAGCCTTCTGGTGAAGATTACAGCCTACGCCAATACTTTTGAAGGAGCAACGAGAAAGGCCATCAGAGCTCTTAGGGAAACGGAAATCAAGGGCGTGAAAACCAATATCGGTTTCCTGCTCAATGTGCTGAATCATCCGATTTTCAGAGACGGTAACTGTGATACAGGCTTTATCGAGGCAAACCCTGAACTGCTCAATATCAGAAAAGCCGATGACAGAGAACTGAAAGTATTAAACTACATAGGAAACAAGGTAGTAAATGAGACAAAGGGAGTAAAACCGCAGTTTAACGTACCGGTATTTCCGAAGATTCCTATGACTGAAATCAATACATTATCCGGCACCAAACAGATGCTGGATATGAAGGGTCCTGAGGCTGTGGCTAAATGGGCGCTGGAGCAGAAAAAACTGCTGATTACCGATACAACTATGAGAGATGCGCAGCAGTCTCTGATGGCTACCAGAGTGAGAACGGTGGACATGGAGAAAATTGCGCCGGCGGTAGCTTTATACGGTAAAGATATGTTCTCTCTGGAAATGTGGGGCGGTGCAACCTTTGACACTGCATACAGATTCCTGAAGGAATCACCTTGGGAAAGACTGGAGACACTTCGTGCTAAAATCCCTAATGTGATGTTCCAGATGCTGATCAGAGGAGCAAATGCCGTAGGGTATAAGAATTATCCTGACAATGTGATCAGAGAGTTCGTCAAGGTATCTGCTCAGTCCGGCATTGACGTGTTCCGTATATTTGACTCTCTCAACTGGATTCAGGGTATGGAGGTTGCACTGGACGAGACTCTCAATCAGGGAAAGATTGCGGAAGCATGTCTGTGCTATACCGGAGATATTCTGGACGACACAAAGACCAAGTACAATCTGGATTACTACATCAGAATGGCGAAAGAACTGGAAAAGAGAGGAACCCATATTCTCGGCATCAAGGATATGTCCGGTCTGTTAAAGCCGATGGCAGCTTATAAGCTGGTGAAAGCACTGAAAGAGGAGATCGGTATTCCGGTACATCTGCATACTCATGATACAAGCGGAAACGGTGTAGCCACTATTCTGATGGCTGCACAGGCCGGAGTGGATATCGTAGATGCTGCCTTCAACAGCATGTCAGGGCTGACTTCTCAGCCGGCACTGAACTCTGTGGTTGCCGCCGTCGAAAACAGTGAAAGAGATACGGGCATCAATCTGGATGGTATTCAGAAGATTTCTGAATACTGGAAGGATGTCAGACCGGTATACAAGAAGTTTGAATCCGATATGGCTACTTCCACTGCAGAAATTTACAAGTATGAAATTCCGGGAGGTCAGTACTCCAATCTGAAACCGCAGGTAGAAAGTTTCGGCCTTGGACACAAGTTCCAGGAAGTTAAGGACATGTACAAGACGGTAAACCAGATGCTGGGAGATATCATCAAGGTAACACCGTCCTCCAAGATGGTGGGTGATCTGGCTATCTTCATGGTTCAGAATGATATTACCCCGGAAAATATCGTAGAAAAGGGTAAAGATATCGACTTCCCTGATTCTGTAGTATCCTATTTTGAAGGTATGATGGGTCAGCCTGAGGGTGGATTCCCTGAAGATATCCAGAAAGTGGTTCTGAAAGACAAGGAGGCAATTACCTGCAGACCGGGAGAGCTGCTGCCGCCGGAAGATTTTGATTATATCAGAACCGGACTGCAGAAGCACTTTGATCTGGAAGGAACTCCGCAGGAGGTGCTCAGCTACGCTATGTATCCGAAAGTATTTGAAGACTATCTGCTCAGCCTGAAGAAGGAAGGCAGCTTCAGATACATGGGCAGTGATATCTACTTCCACGGTCTGGAAGAAGGTGAAACCTGTGAGGTGAAGCTGGAAGAAGGTAAAGTTCTGGTAATCAAGCTGCACGAAATCAGAGGTGTGGACCCTGAAGGAAACCGCGACCTGGTATTTGAAGTAAACGGTAACAGAAGAGTGATCAAGATCAAAGACGAAGATATGCAGTCCGCCGTATCATCTATTGCTACCGTGCGCTTTGCCAATGAGGACGATCCGATGGAAATCGGAGCCAATATCCCGGGCAATATTATCAAGGTTCTGGTAAAAGAAGGTGAAACAGTTGCTGAAAAGCAGCCTATCGCAGTCATTGAGGCGATGAAGATGGAAACCAACATTCTGGCATCCGTGGAAGGCATTGTGGAAAATATCTTTGTCAATGAAGGACAGCAGGTAAAAGCCGGAGAGCTTATTGCCAGACTGAAAGAAAAATAAAACTTTGGAAGACAGTTCCGGAGATGATAAAAAACTGAATTCGGCAGCCTTTCTGTGAACAGACAGGCTGCCTTTTTTCTGTAAAGGAGACATGGACATGAATCAAGAGAGGCGCGATTTTACGAAGGGGCCGATTCTGAAGGAACTTCTGCGATTTGCTCTGCCGGTTCTTTTTGCGCTGTTTTTGCAGGTTATGTACGGAGCAGTGGATTTGCTGATCGTAGGCAAGTTCGGTACAGCCGGGGATATTTCAGCGGTATCTACGGGAAGTCAGGTCATGCAGGTTGTAACTTTTGCCATTACCAGTCTTGCCATGGGGATCACCATACTGGCTGGTCAGAAGCTGGGAGAGCAGAAACCGGAAGAGGCGGGAGAGGCTGTGGGCAGCGGTATCTGTCTTTTTGCGGTTATCGGAGTAATCATGACAATCTGTATGGTCGTTTTTGCCGGACCCATTGCCCTGATAATGAAAGCGCCGCCGGAAGCATATGACCTTACGGTGAGCTATATCAGAATCTGCGGCGGAGGGAGTCTCTTTATTGTGGCATATAATGTTATCGGCAGTATTTTCAGAGGGATCGGTGATTCCAGAATGCCGCTGATTACAGTAGCCATTGCCTGCGTATTCAATATTGCGGGAGATTTGATTTTTGTGGCGGTTCTGGGGAAAGGAGTTGCCGGAGCTGCTTCTGCAACGGTGCTGGCACAGATAATCAGCGTGGTGATTTCTGTTGTGATTATCCGAAAGAGAGACATGCCTTTTACACTGAATCGTGAAAAGATTGTGTTTCGATCCAGAGTGATCAGAAGGATTCTGACTCTGGGTATTCCCATTGCCCTGCAGGATTTTCTGGTAAGCATTTCCTTCCTTGTGATTCTGGCAATTGTAAACAGTATGGGACTGATAGCATCTGCCGGACTGGGGATTGCAGAAAAGCTCTGTGGTTTTGTCATGCTGGTGCCGTCTGCCTATATGCAGTCTATGTCCGCTTTCGTTGCACAGAATGTGGGTGCGCAGAAAATGGACAGGGCGAGAAAGGCACTTGTCTGCGGAATCGGAACCTCTTTGCTTGTGGGGATTGTTATGGGGTATTTTTCCTTTTTTCATGGAGATATTCTGGCAGGGATCTTTGCTGATTCAGGGGAAACACAGGTTATCTCGGCGGCAGCCGACTATCTTCGCGCTTATGCGATAGATTGTCTCCTGACATCTTTTCTGTTCTGTTTTCTGGGATATTTCAACGGATACGGAAAAACTGTATTTGTTATGGCGCAGGGAATTATCGGCGCATTCGCAGTCAGAATTCCCGTTTCCTATTTTGCCGGCAGAATGGCCGGAGCCACTCTGTTTTCCATCGGTCTTGCGACACCGGCATCATCCGCTGTTCAGATTCTTTTGTGCGCCGGCTTTTTCACTTTTCTGCTGCGGCAGGAAAAAAATTCATGAAAAGCGGGCTTTTATAGCATATGATATTGACTTTTTGTTTGAAAATCTATAAAATAGTTATATCGAAAATGGTTTCTGCAGAGAAACTCTATAAAGCGTTTGTCTGAAGTGGCGGCGGGTGGAATATCCTTGTATTTTACCCGCCCGTTTTATAACCGGATGATCAATTGATGATGAAAAGAAAGGAACGAGAAAAATGGCTTACAAGAAATTCAATGATTTAGTGGAAGCTTGCAAACAGCATCCGCATACGAAAACTGTAGCAGTTGCAGGCGCAGCAGACGCTCACGTACTGGGAGCTGTCGTTGAAGCTCAGAAGATAAATCTGGTAAAGCCTGTACTTATCGGCGCAGCTTCTGCGATTGAGGAAGGCCTGAAAGAACTGGGTGAAAATCCGCAGGACTATAAGATTGTAAATGCAGAATCACCTGCAGAATGCGGCGAAGAGGC
The DNA here is from genome assembly GCA_949289445.1 of uncultured Eubacteriales bacterium. Classification (GTDB taxonomy): domain Bacteria; phylum Bacillota; class Clostridia; order Peptostreptococcales; family Anaerovoracaceae; genus Senimuribacter. Next base: position 18,344 of record CASEOD010000026.1, on the reverse strand, counting down.
AGTAAAGCTGATTCTGGCCGGCGAAGCTGAATTCATCATGAAGGGTATGGTTGATACCAAGGATGTTCTGAAACCTCTCGTAAAGAAAGAAAACGGACTCCACACAGGAAGAGCCATGTGCGTATTCACCTACAACGAAGTTCCGCAGATGTCCAAGATGATGGCTATGGCAGACGGCGGTATGATTCCGTATCCGACCCTGGAGCAGAAGAGAGACATCATTATCAATTCCGTAGAAGCTCTGCACAAGCTGGGCATCGAAAATCCGTCTGTAGGCGTGCTTGCTCCTGTAGAAAAAGTAAATCCGAAGATGGTGGAATGCACAGACGCGGCAGCTCTTGTTGAAATGAACAAAGACGGCACTATTACAGGCTGTGAGGTAGTTGGCCCGATTTCCTATGATATCGCCATGAGCAAGGAGATTGCAGAAACCAAGAAGTTTGACTGTCCTTACTGCGGAGACTTTGACCTGCTCATTTATCCGAACCTGTCTGCGGGCAACATGGCTCACAAGGCGATGATTATCTGCGGCGGCACCAAGATGGCAGGCGTTGTGGTAGGCGCAAAGGTTCCGGTAGTACTGACGTCAAGAGGAGCTTCCACAGAAGAAAAATTCGTATCTCTTGCACTGGCATCCCTGATTTCTTAATGAGAATATGAGAATGGAGGACAGTTTACAATGGCACATAAAATTTTGGTAATCAATCCCGGCTCCACTTCCACGAAGGTAGCCGTATATCAGGACAGACAGCAGCAGTGGGTAGAGAGTATCTCCCATACACAGGAGGAACTGGAACCGTTCCCGGATATCTATTCTCAGATGGACTTCAGAGCCGACCTTGTAAAAAAGTGTTGTGAAGAGCACGGAGATCAGATTGACAGCTTTGATGCCGCAGTAGGCAGAGGAGGTCTTCTTCCTCCGGTGCATACAGGTGCTTATGAGGTTGACGAGTATATGCTGGATTGCCTGAAAAACAGACCACAGCTTCATCACGCATCCAATCTGGGGGCTCCCATCGCCTATGCAATCGCACAGGAGGCAGGCGTAAAGGCTTATATTTACGATGCCGTTGCAGTTGACGAGATGGAAGAAATCTACCGCATCACAGGGCTGAAGGATGTGTTCAGGATCGGCAGAGGCCATAATCTGAACATGAGGGCTGCGGTGCTGAATCTGTGCGAGCAGAAGGGCATTGACTATAAAGAACATAATATTATGAGCGTACATCTGGGCGGCGGAATCTCTGTGGGCATGTTTGAACACGGAACACTGGTGGACATGATTTCCGATGATGAAGGACCGTTCTCTCCGGAAAGAGCCGGAGGACTCCCTGCGTTCAGAGTGGTGGACTATTGTTACGATGTAATCGACAACAAGGCTGACATGATGAAAGAACTGCAGAGAAAAGGCGGACTGGTAGCTCATTTTGGAACAGCTGATTCCAGAGAGGTTGAAAAACTGGTAATGGAAGGCGATGCTCATGCGAAGCTGATCTATGATGCCATGATTCTGAACATTGCAAAGAATATTGCGAAGCTTTCCGTTGATGTATACGGAAAGGTGGATTATATTGTACTGACAGGCGGTATCGCATTCTCAAAGTACGTGACTGAGGGAATTAAAGAGAGAGTCGGATTTATTGCTCCGGTGGAAGTTGTTCCGGGAGAAAAAGAAATGGATTCTCTGGCATTTGGAGCACTTCGTGTGCTGGACGGTACAGAAACTGCGAGACTGTTAGAAAAAGAGGAGTAGAGGTCTCATGATAAGCAACAGTAAGAGATGGATTTATCTGGGAGTCGGCACTTTGCTATTGATTTTCTGCGGCTTGATTTACGGCTGGTCCCTGTTCAAAGAACCTTTCAGTCAGGTATATCCGGACTGGAGTCTGTCGCAGCTTTCCATGACATTCACCATCTCCATGATCTTCTTCTGTGTGGGAGGATTTGTGGCAGGTAAGCTGTCTGCAAAGCTGAGCCCGAGAACAATCATCAGTATCGCGGCAGTACTTATGCTGGTCGGTTTTTTCGGCGTTTCCAGAATGAACCCTGAAAAAGGAAGCCTTGCGATGCTTTATATCTGTTATGGTTTTCTGGGCGGTTCAGGTGTAGGTTTGACCTATAACTGTGTAATCGGCACAATGAATAAATGGTTTCCTGACAAGCCGGGTCTTGCCAGTGGAATTATGATGATGGGATTCGGTCTGGGCGCCCTGATTCTGGGAAGCGTGGCAACCGGCCTGATAGCCTCAAAGGGAATATTCTCAACCTTTATGATTCTGGGTATTCTGATTTTTGTGGTTCTGATTCTGGGCTCCTTCTTTATTAAGGTTCCCGATGTTTCTGCCGGGTCTTCCGGAGGAGAGGGAAAGAAGATTTATGGAGAGGGACCGTCAGTTATGCTGAAAAGCGCTTCCTTCTGGCTGTTTCTGGTTTGGTGTATCGTAGTCAATATCGGAGGTCTGATGGTGGTAAACAGCGCCGCATCCATTGCTCTGGCATTCGGGGCTCCTGCCATTGTTGGCATGATTGTTTCGGTGTTTAATGGCGCAGGTCGTGTTATCATAGGAGGAATCTATGATAAAAGCGGCGGAAAGACAGCCATGATCGTGGATATGGTGTTTATGTTTGCCGGCGGTATTGCACTTCTGATGGGAGCTAAAACCGCAGGTATGATTCTGATACTGATAGGGCTGCTGGCGATCGGTCTTTGCTACGGAGGAAATCCGACCATCTGTTCCACCTTTGTAAATCGGTACTATGGTCCGAAGTACTTTTCAGTTAACTTCAGTATTGCCATGTTTAACCTGGTTCCGGCCGCTGTCATCGGTCCGATGATCAGCAGTACTCTGGTGGAAAAATCAGGCGGCAGCTATGATACTTCCTTTATCGCAATTCTGATCTGTGCTGTGATCTCACTGTTCCTGTGGATGCTGGTATCAAAGACAGTGCAGATAGAAAATGCAAAGAGAAAAGAACCGAGACCGTTCTGAGATAAGGCAAAAATACTCTGTATGAAATTCTTTGTTCGAGAGGCCGATGCATAACGCAATGGCCTCTTTGTTTGTATAAATATTTGGACTGAAAGAAATTCGTGACAGATCCTTCCGTGGGGAAACCTATCTGCAGAGAAAGGACAATAGTATCAGTTCTGTAAGACGATTGAAAAAAGAGCAGAAATATGATACTCTTATTACATGCAACAGATAATAAGATATCCGGGCTGCAGATTATCGCAGCCTTTATTTGGAGGAATGTGATGGCACAGAAAGTAGAGCGGAAATCTCTTGTGGATCAGGTATACGATTTGATTCTGAAGAAAATACAGAACAGAGAACTGGTTCCGGGAGACAGACTGAATATTGAAGAACTGGCAAAGACTTTTGATGTGAGCAGAACACCGGTGAGAGAAACCATCAACCGTATGATACAGGAGGGATTTGTAGAGCAGAAACATAATGTGGGGCCGAGTATTATGAAACTTTCCGGAGAGCAGGAGCAGGAACTCATAGAGGCGAATGCCTATCTGTTCAGTGATGTCATTGATACTTACCGGAAACTGGAATCTTTGAAACCGCTAGCAGAAGAACTGGAAGAGATCATCAGAGAACAGCAGGCGGCTTATGACAGAGATGATGAAAAAGCTTCTCATCAGGCTTCAGTCCGTTTTCATCAGACGATGATACGCTACTGCACCAACAGAACGATTGGTGAGTGCGCAAGAAAGACACAGAATCAGATCAATATGTGCACTTTTGCCTATCAGGCCGTCAGCGAAAACAGGAGACAGAGTATTGCCGAGCACAAGGCCATTACTCAAGCTCTTCGTGAAGGAGATATTCCAAAAGCAAAAGAACTGATGGAACACCACAACCGGTTTTCAGGCATAGAATACATGAAAGGAAAGCCGGAATAAGCTTTGCTGCATAAAACGGGATGAAAAGCCTGAGAGACGGCGATTAACAGTGTTCCATTGGCGTTAGTTTTATAGAGAAATGCGAAACAGGGAGCAGAAGCCTCAGTGGAGGCCGGCGCTTCCTGTTTTTTTTGTTTTGCGGGAAACAAAAAACTAAAAAAACGAAATTACATATTGCATATTACATGTAATATGTTATAATTTAAGAAAAGTCAGATAACTGTTGTGAAACACAGGAGGTGCATTATGGAAAGAAGTTTATATTATCCGTTAAAGCAGGAAGGTTTGACAACGCTGAAGATCCGATACGATTACAGAACAGGCAGAGATTATATGTATGCCGCAAAAGAATGGGAACCGGATATAAAATGGAGCGATTTCAACAGGACATTTTATCTGGAAAGTCTGCTGACGAACGATGATATCAGACTGAATGACAGAGAAACCAGAGCGCTCTTTGAGAAATACGGATTGACCGATTATCTTGAGGAAGTGCTGGCTCTGCTTCGCAAGGGCAGATATTTCGGCCTTGACTGTCTGTATAATTCTCAGAAAGACTGGAAGTTTACCGCCAACATCCACTCCTATGTGCTGGGGATGGAGAACTTTGAGCAGTGTATTTATACCGGCGGAATCAGAAGGCATGAGCCGGATGAACCTGAGATTGACGTGATTATCGACGGTTTGAATCTGGCCAGAGCCGAATCTCACAAGCATGTATCTGCAGGACTTCATTACGGCGGGGGAAAAATTACAGTGCAGGCGGATCAGGTCAATCTGGAAGACAAAGATGAGTTGGGATTTCTGGCATTTGCGCTGGGCAAAGTCAGATTCTTTACAGGTCCGGACATGCGGTATCCTGTGGAACTGGCCGACGCGCTTCATGAATATACCCGATATATCAATGGCGGGACGAAGTCCAATCCAATCGGGCCTTCCGGAGATCCGACGGCCTGGGGTGTTGAATGCGCACTTCGCGAAGCAGTTAAATACCGGTTTGGACAGGAGGATCTGAAAGGTCTGACTGTTTCTGTCATGGGTCTGGGAGCTGTAGGATTTCCGCAGGCGGAATATCTCATTGCAGACGGCGCAGATTTAATTGTATCCGATCTGGATGAATCGGTAATCACCGCCCTGAAGGAAAAACATCCAAATGCCAAGATTGAAACTGCGGGGCTGACAGAAATCCTGACAGCTGAGGCTGATATTCTGTGTCCTTGTGCAGTGGGAGGATTCCTGACAGAAGAAGTCATAGACAATCTCAATGTGAAAATGGTCTTTGGCGCCGCAAACAATCAGCTGGCCGCAACAAATATTGAGGAAGAAATTATTCTTGCAAAAAGACTTGCAGACAGAGGTATTTTATATCAGGAGTGCTGGGTGCAGAATATAGGCGGTGTTATGAGCGGTGCGGAAATGCATCTGTACGAAGACAAAGCTGACAAACAGGCGCTGATGGATAAGGTTGAAAAAGTCTGCTCTGAAATCACAAGAAAGAATCTTGCTGAAGCAGAAGAAAAAGGGATTACTCCGACAGAGAATGCCTATCGCTCTGTAGAAGACAGGATTTATCGGTAATTCTGCAGACCTTCTGCCGTTGGAGGTGAAAAGATATGGATAACAAGAGAGATACGTTTGGTTCACGTTTAGGTTTTATCCTGGCGACCATTGGTTTTTCCGTAGGGGTCGGAACACTCTGGCGCTTCCCGTATATCTGCGGAGAATATGGCGGAGGCCTGTTTCTGCTCACTTATATAATTCTCATGCTTGTAATAGGAATTCCTTTGTTTTCAGCGGAAGTCGCTTTAGGCGTAGCAGCGAGAAAAAGTCCGGTGGGCGCATATAAGGCTTTGGAAAAAGAAGGGGCAAAGTGGCACATTGCGGGATACTTTCATATGATTTGTATAGTGCTGGTGCTCGGATACACAATTCCGGTTTATGGATGGATTCTGAATTATATTTTTCAGACGGCTAAAGGTACCTTCGTTGGTATGGACAGCGGACAGATTGCAGAATACTTTACGGCCTTCAGTTCAAATCACCTGCTGGTTCTCGGATTCATACTTCTGAATGTTGTTCTTACGGCCATGGTTGTCAGAAACAATCTGCAGCAGGGTATAGAAAAGATTGCAAAAGTTCTGCTCCCGACACTGGCAGCCATTATGATTGTTCTGGTAGTGGTGGGACTGAGACTGGACGGTGCTGCAGAAGGAATCAAGTTTATTTTTACATTGGATTTTGAGTCATTTTCCATGGAAAGCGTTCTGACGGCACTGGGGCAGACCTTTTTCTCACTGGGAATTGCCATGGCTGTTGCAATGATTTTTGGAAGTTATCAGAAAGAGGGAGAGATTAAAATCGTGAAAAACTCTCTTATCGTGAGTGTATCGGTTATCTTTGTGGCAATCATGGCGAGTCTTATGATCTTTCCTATGGCGTCGGCCTTTAATCTGGAAATGAGCTCCGGAACCGGTTTGACCTTTATCACGATGCCGAATGTGTTTAATGAGATGGCAGGTGGAAGAATCTGGGGTGCGGTTTTCTACATAGGATTTTATATTGCCGCCTTTTCTTCGGGGATCGCAGGCTGGGAGGCAGTGATGGCTTTTCTTATGGATCAGTTTGGGGTAAGCCGCATCAAATCTCTCGGAATCACATTCATACTGGTTATGGTTGTGGGAATTCCTGCGCTGCTTTCAGATTATCTCTTTAATCTGTTTGACATGCTGACCAACAACGTATTTCTGATTCTGGGTTCTCTGGCGATTTCGATTTTTACGGGATGGATATGGGGAATCCCGAATCTGGCACAGGTATGCGGCATAGAAGAAGGCAGTGGATTGTACAAATTTATGGAGATTATGCTGAAATATATCTCACCGGTTATCGTGGTGATCCTTTGTCTGAGCTTGTTCGGCATTATAAAGTAGGATCAATATTGCAACAGGTAAAAGTGGGGCCGGCCGAAAGGTCGGCCTCTTTTTTCATGGCGCAAAAGAATGGTTTAGACTGTATTTTTTGGTGTTCCGGTGTTAAAATCAGTAGTACGGATCCATTAACGGCATAGATTTTGAGATCTTCGGCGTATAATGGCAGACTGCTGCAATATGCGGCAGAAAAAGTGGTGTAGATTAGAGAAGGGAGTTTTCTATGGACGACAGTACGATTGTAGAACTTTATTTCGCCAGAGATGAAGCGGCAATTGAGGAAACTGACAGGAAATACGGAAAATACTGCAGTCATATCGCCTATAATATTCTTCAGAGTGCGGAAGATGCGGAAGAATGTGTGAATGACACTTACATGAGAGCATGGAATGCCATTCCTCCTCACAGACCTGCCCAGCTGTCAACTTTTCTGGGAAAAATCACAAGAAATCTTTCATTGAATAAGTATAAGGGGAATCATGCGCAGAAACGGGGAAACGGACAAACTGCAGCAGTTCTGTCCGAACTGGAGGAATGTATCGGTGCAGATTCACAAGTAGAAACTCTGATTGATGAAATGGCTGTTGTGGAAGTGATCAACAGCTTTCTGGAGCAGCAGCCCAGGCTCAATCGGGTCGTTTTTGTGAAAAGATACTGGTATCTTGATTCTATCAGAGATATTTCCACAGAACTTGGCATGAATGAGAATCGAATTACATCCATGCTGTTTCGAATGAGAAAAGAACTGAAACTGCGTCTTGAAAGAAAGGGTATCACATTATGAAGAAAAAGGAGCTTATATCACTGATAGGGGAGATTGATGATAAATATATATGGGAAGCCGAGAGGTTTTCCAAAGAAGATAATGAAAAAAGCCAAATACCAGAACGGCCGGTGTACAGACACAGATGGCTGAAACCGTTGAGTCTGGCTGCCGCCTGTCTTGTAGTGTGTACTGCCTTTGCACTGTTGTCGCATGACTGGAACGGTCAGGATTCAGCAGAGAAGAATCAGAAACAGCTTCCGACCTTAGAGGTGGAACAGTATATGGCCAAGATCGCGGAGCCTGAGAAGAAACGGGGAAATCCTGTTGAGGAAAGAAACCACAGTCCGTGGAGCGAGGATGCGGAAGTTGATACACTGCCGGTTTTTGAAAATGTCGCCTACGCCGGCGGCGCAGAGGGCGACTCTGCTTCGGTGAGCCGTGAAATTCTGGATCAGGAGATTATGACGGCTGCGGAAAGTGCCGGACTTCATGTCGATGAAATCCGATACATCGAAACGGGAGAAGACGATGACGAGATCACTGATGAAAATACGCAGGATTCGATGGGGGAAGATTCAAAGACAGGAGATAATACCCAGACAGAATCCAAAGCTTCGGCAACAGCCTGCAAAGCGGTAGCGGACACTGATAACGGAACTATTATGACCATCGGCTGCCGTTTTACGAAAATCGCATATGAAGAGGCACAGGCTCTTCCTGAGGAATATACTGTTGAGAAGACAAATCTGACTGATGGGAAAGCCGAAGAGATTACAGAATATCTTCTGGAACAGTATGGCGAAATGATGGGGTTTGCCAATCCGAAAGCAAATGTTTATTGTTATTATGATGAAGACGGCAGCGCTGTATGGAATTTTGCAGGCTATGACGGATGTGAGGAGCTGAAAGATCAGATAGTCAGTTATAATTTGAAGCAGATACGTTTTCAGCTGGATGAAGAAGGGCGCCTTACCGATATCGTCATGATGGATAAACTGGCGTGCGGAAAAAAGATAGAGGAATATCCCATTATTTCTTGCGAGGAGGCGAAAACTCTGCTCAGCAAGGGAGAATATATCGCCGGCAGTCAGGAACCGCCGAGTCTTGAAAACATAGAAAGCTCGGGTCTGGTATATCTTGCGGGACCGGAATGCAGTCTTTTTATGCCTTATTATGCTTTTGATGTGCGTGTTGAAGGGGAGGAAAATGAACTGATCCGGTACAACACATACTATGTCCCGGCAGTCAGGGAGGAGTATCTCGACAAAATGCCGGCAGAGGAAGAAATTCAATAGGATTATTGTATATTATACCACAAGGATGCAGACGGTCTGAACAGACATGGCCGTCTGCAAGAAAAGTTGTATCTTTACAAAAAACTGCTGGACATTGTAAAAAAACAGGTGTATAATGAAGTTCGTGAGATTTTGAAATACTTCGAACTGAATATGCTGCCTTGGTCAAGTGGTCAAGACGTAGCCCTCTCACGGCTGAATCAGGGGTTCGACTCCCCTAGGCAGTACCAAAGGCAAGGACTGGTTGAACCAGTCCTTTTTTATCATAACCCAATAAGAAATAAAGGAGAAAGCTGTATGAGAAAATTCAGAAGTACACGTGGAAGCGATGCGGAGCTTACAGGAGCACAGGCCATTATTCGCGGCATTGCAGAAGATAAAGGACTGTATGTTCCCACAGAACTTCCGGAACTTCCCTTTAAGGTAGAAGATATGCTGGGAAAATCCTATCAGGAAATCGCTTTCAGGGTGATAGGAGCTTTCTTTGATGATTTTACAGAAGAAGAAATGAAACAGTGCATTTATGGCGCTTATGACGATAAATTTGAAGCTCCGGAGATCGCACCGATGGTTAATGCCGGGGATGCCTGGTTCTTGGAACTGTATCACGGAAAAACCGCTGCTTTTAAGGACATGGCTCTGTCCATCCTGCCTTATCTGCTGACCACCGCTGTAAAGAAGGAAAAGGAAGAGAAGAAAATCTGCATTCTGACCGCAACTTCGGGAGATACGGGGAAAGCTGCGCTGGAGGGTTTTGCAGATGTTCCGGGCACAGAGATTATTGTGTTCTTCCCAAATCAGGGTGTCAGTCAGGTGCAGGAACGTCAGATGATTACGCAGGAAGGTGCCAATACGCACGTTTATGCCATCAACGGTAACTTTGACGATGCCCAGACAGGTGTTAAGAAAATATTTAACGACGATGTTTTCGCAGAAAAGCTTGCGACATACGGATGCAAACTTTCTTCTGCCAATTCTATCAATATCGGAAGACTTGTGCCTCAGGTGGCTTATTATGTGTACAGCTATATCAAACTGGTTGAGCAGGGTGTCGTAAAGAATGGAGAAAAAATTAATATTGTGGTTCCGACCGGTAATTTTGGAAATATTCTGGCTGGCTACTATGCAAAACAGATGGGCATTCCTGTGAACCGTTTTATCTGCGCTTCCAACGAAAACAAAGTGCTGACAGATTTTATCAATACCGGGATTTATGATATCAGGAGAGAATTCTATCTGACCAATTCTCCTTCTATGGATATCCTGATTTCCAGCAATCTGGAGAGGCTGCTGTATCATTTGAGTGGCGGCAATGGTCAGGAAATTAAACGCCTGATGGAGCAGCTGGAGACAGAGAAGCATTATCAGGTGAGCGATAAAATCCGCCGCGGACTTTCTGACTTTTTCGGAGGGTTTGCCGATGTGGAAGCTACCAATGAAACTATTGGCAGAATGTATGCAGACCATGGTTATCTGATGGACACTCATACAGCAGTGGCTTATAAGGTTTACGAGGAATACCGCGAGGAAACCGGTGACAGTACGCCGACTGTAATCGCATCTACCGCCAGTGCCTACAAATTTGCGGAAAGCGTTGCAAAGGCAATCGGAATGGATGATGAAGAAAATGGCTTCCGCTATGTGGAAGCACTTGCGGAAAAGACAGGTGTGAGAGTTCCGAAAGGACTGAAGGATCTGGATAAAAAAGAAGTTCTCCATACCGGCGTGATTGATGTGGCCCGGATGCCGGAAACCGTGGAAGAGGCTGTAAGATAATTTCCGAAAGGATTCAGGAAAAATTTAATATTCATTTGGAACAGATCCCGGAACGTGCCTGCGTTCCGGGATTTTTTTGTCAGCCATGATTCTTATTTTTTCTCATCTCTTTCGTTTCTGACTTTTAAATATCCTGCAGTGATAACGCCTGCAGGCAGAGCGATGACCGCAATTCCTATGATAGACGACAGAGCTGCGACAGTCTTGCCGGCTGCCGTGACGGGACAGATATCTCCGTATCCCACAGACGTGACAGAAATGGCAGCCCAGTAAAGAGCATCCCAAAAGTCTGCAAAGGGAGCCGGTTCCAGATTGAAAATGAGAACTGCACAGAGGAAAATATAGACACAGGTCATTGCGAAGACAGAAAGAAGAGGCACTGCCTGTGTTCTCAGCACTTCAGAGATTATGCGGAAGCCCGGAATATAACGACCGAGTCTCACAAGTCTTAATAGAGTGAGAACTCTGATGAGGCGAAAGAGTCTGAGAACTCTGAAGGCAGAACTTGAAGAAGGCAAGAAAGAAGGCAGCAGAGACAGCAGATCGGCGATTGCCATGGGTGTAAACGGATAGTGGAGTAAAGCAGAAAACAAAGGTCTGTTCTGCTTCAGATCCGAAGTAAGAAAGCGGAGCAGATAATCTGTGAGAAATATGAAGCCTATAACCCTATCCACCTTTTGCAGGGCGGGAACGAATCCCTTGAAGAAAAGAGGGAGGAGACTGACAAGAATGACGGTCAGCATGAAACAGTCATAACAGTTCCAGCCGTTTTGTCCGGGTTCGATCAGTTCATACAGCTTCTTCCGCCTATTTTTTCTTTGTATATTTTTTTCTCTCATAATATCATATTCACCTTTTTAGCCCTACATACAGATATGACAGGCGGTATACAGCTATTATGGATACATTTTGTAAACAATTATACAAATTCTATTGACAAACAAAATGGAAACAATTATACTTGTATACAAGGATGTTTTGCACGTTAACGGAATAAAGTGAAATGGAAGAGACCAGATCCGGCATTCTTTATTTAAGAACTTTAGAAGCGCCGGGGTTTCTTTTTTCGGGACATCAATAAGGAGGTAATTTATGATAGAGATATCCAAAAAGTCAAATCTGCTGGAGCAGCCGAGCTATAAATATACGCTTCAGGACATTCCTGAGCCGAATCTCTACAGGGATATGTACAACTATGCCGAGGTTCCCAAGGTAGTATTCAACCACAGAAGAGTGCCGATGAACATGCCGACGGATATCTGGATAACAGATACTTCCTTCAGAGACGGACAGCAGTCCATGGCGCCGTATACAGTGGAGCAGATCGTAGATCTGTATAAGCTGATGTCCCGGCTGGGCGGTCCATACGGTCTGATTCGCCAGTCAGAATTTTTTATCTATACGAAGAAGGACAGAGAAGCAGTGGAAAAGTGCATGGAACTGGGACTGCGCTTTCCGGAGATCACCACATGGATCCGCGCTAAAAAAGAAGATTTTCGTCTGGTTAAAGAACTGGGGATCAAGGAGACCGGAATTCTGGTTTCCTGCAGCGATTACCACATTTTCAAGAAGATGAACATGACCAGAAGACAGGCTGTCGACTATTACCTGGAAACTATCAGAGATGCCTTTGAAGAGGGAGTAGTTCCCAGATGTCATCTGGAGGACATTACCAGAGCGGATTTCTATGGATTTGTCGTACCGTTTGTCAATGAAATCATGAGCCTCTCTAAAGAGGCAGGCGTGCCGGTAAAAATCCGGGCATGTGATACCATGGGCTATGGTGTTCCGTATAACGGAGCCGCACTTCCTCGAAGTGTGGGCGGTATCATTTACGGTCTGCAGCATTATTCCGGTGTACCGAGCGAAATGCTGGAATGGCACGGGCATAACGATTTCTACAAATCTGTTGCCAATGCATCTACTGCATGGCTTTACGGAGCCTGTGCCGTAAACTGTTCTCTCCTTGGAATCGGTGAACGTACAGGGAATGTGCCTCTTGAGGCTATGGTTTTTGAATACGCATCCCTGAAAGGCTCTCTGGACGGCATGGACCCGACAGCGATTACAGAGATTGGACGCTACTTCAGAGATAAAATGGGATATGATATTCCGCCGATGACACCTTTTGTGGGAGAAAACTTTAATGTGACCAAGGCAGGGATTCACGCTGACGGTCTGATGAAAGACGAAGAAATATATAATATCTTTGACACGAAAAAACTGCTGAATGTGGCGCCGGGTGTCAGCGTCAGCAAGACCAGCGGTCTTGCGGGTATCGCCTACTGGATCAACGAGCATTACGGACTTGATGAAGACGCAAAAGTTTCCAAGGATTCACCGCTTGTCGTGAAGATGAAAGAATGGGTTGACGAGATGTATGCTGACGGCAGAACCACCAGTCTTTCCAACAGAGAACTGGAAGAAAAGATCAGAGAGCTGACCGATATCAGCAAGGAATAAAGGAGCAAAACCATGATAGAATATAAGACCATTTCCCTGGCAAACCAGGTGTATGAACAGTTGGAATACAATATTCTCTGCGGTAATTATGCGGCAGGTGAAGTGATCAGTGAGAGCAGACTCTCTGAAGAGCTGGGAGTCAGCAGAACTCCAATCAGAGAGGCACTGGCCAAGCTGGAACATGAACGTCTGATCAAAGATTCTCCTATGGGAACTGTAGTGGTAGGCGTATCAGAAAATGATGTAAAAGATCTTTTTGAAGTAAAACGCAGGTTGGAAGTGATTGCCACCAGAAGAGCTGCTGAAAACATCAGCGAGCAGGGTCTTACTGCACTGAAGGATAATGTGGAACAGCAGGAATTCTATGCGCAGAAAGGCGACGTTTACAAGGTAAGAGATCTGGATACAGAGTTTCACGATATTATCTACAGTGAATGCGGCAGCACTACTTTTGAGACGATTATGTCGCCGATACATCACAAGATGATGAAGTTCAGAAGAATCTCACTGGAAAGACCTCATAGAATTGTGGATTCTGTGGCGGAACACAGAGCAATCTATGATGCCATTGCAGAAAAAGATATTGACAAGCTGGAGACGATCATGCTGATTCATATCGATCATGCATATAACAGTATTATGGAGGGAAGCGAACAATATGGGACTGACGATAGCACAAAAGATCATTAAAGAGCATTTAATCAGCGGAGACATGACGCCGGGCAGTGAAATTGCCCTGAAGATCGATCAGACGCTGACACAGGACGCAACCGGTACAATGGCTTATCTGGAATTTGAGACTATGGGGATACCTCGTGTCAGAACAGAGCTTTCCGTTGCGTACATAGATCACAATACACTGCAGTCAGGATTTGAGAATGCTGACGACCATAGATTCATTCAGTCTATGGCAAAAAAATACGGTCTGTATTTTTCAAGACCGGGCAACGGTATCTGCCATCAGGTTCATTTGGAGAGGTTCGGTAAACCGGGGAAAACACTGATCGGTTCTGACAGCCATACACCGACAGGCGGCGGCATCGGCATGCTGGCCATGGGAGCCGGTGGTCTGGATGTAACTGTGGCCATGGGCGGCGGTGCGTACTATATCACGATGCCTAAAATGTATAAAGTAAATCTGACAGGAAAACTGAGAGATTTTGTTACAGCTAAGGACGTCAGTCTGGAAATTCTGCGGATTTTGTCTGTAAAGGGAGGAGTAGGCGCCATTATCGAATGGGGCGGTCCGGGGATTGAGACATTGTCTGTACCGGAAAGAGCTACTATCACTAACATGGGAACTGAGCTGGGTGCCACTACGTCTATCTTTCCGTCCGACGAGGTAACGAGAGCTTTTCTTGCCGCCGAGGGAAGGGAAGAAGATTACCGGGAGCTGAAAAGTGATGAAGATGCAGTCTACGATAAGGTCATCGACATCAATCTCAGTGAACTGAAGCCGATGATTGCATGTCCGCACAGCCCCGACAATGTGGTTGCCGTAGACAGCCTGAAAGGTACTAAGGTAGATCAGGTCTGCATCGGGTCCTGCACCAATTCATCACTGTTTGACATGCTGAAGGTCGCAGCTCTTTTGAAGGGAAAAACCATTAAGCCTTCTGTCAGTCTGTCTATTTCACCGGGTTCCAAGCAGGTTCTGTCCATGCTTGCAGACTGCGGCGCTCTGTCCGACATTCTGGCAAGCGGGGCAAGGGTGCTGGAATGTGCCTGTGGTCCGTGTATCGGTATGGGATTTTCTCCAAATTCAGGCGGTGTGTCTTTACGAACCTTTAACAGAAATTTTGAGGGAAGATCCGGAACAGCAGACGGCCAGGTTTATCTGGTTTCTCCGGAAACCGCGGTGGCGGCAGCTTTGACAGGAGAAATTACAGATCCGATGCTGCTTGGTGAGATGCCGGAGGTTACGATGCCGGAAGCATTCAAAATTGATGACAGTGCGATTATCCCGCCTGCGTCTGAGGAAGAGGCAAAAGATCTTCCGATACTCAGAGGACCGAATATTAAGCCGTTCCCGGACAGCAGACCTCAGGAAGATGTGCTGAAAGCCCCTCTGGTGCTGAAAGTGGGTGATAATATCACGACAGACCACATCATGCCTGCTGGCTCGAAAATTCTGCCTTACCGGTCTAATATTCCACATCTGTCACAGTTCTGTTTCGGTGTATGTGACGAAACTTTCCCTCAGAGAGCAAAGGAGGCCGGCATCAGCATCATTGTGGGCGGCAACAATTACGGACAGGGCTCATCCAGAGAGCATGCTGCTCTTGTGCCACTGTATCTTGGAGTAAGGGCAGTAGTGACCAAGAGTTTTGCCAGAATTCATGTGGCAAATCTGATCAACGCGGGAATTATGCCCCTTACTTTTAAGGAACCGGCAGACTACGACCGGGTAAATCAGGGTGATGAACTCGAGCTGACTGACATTTATGCAGGCATGGATCGGGGAGAAATCACTATGAAGGATCTGACCACAGGTGAAAGCTTTGTGCTGGTATGCAGCTTTACAGAGAGACAGAAAGAAATCTTAAAGGCGGGAAGCCTTTTGAAATATGTAGCAAAGGCAGGAAACTAACATGGCAAACGAATACATTGAAAAAGCGTGCGAGCAGTTTCGCGCTTTGATAGAAGAACAACTGGCGCGTCAGGAAAAAATGGAGATGGGCGCAACGCCGAAGGATTTTAAGGCGATGGACAAAATCGTTATCGGGATTGTCGGTGGCGACGGCATCGGCCCAATTATTATGGAGCAGGCGGAAAGACTGCTCCGCAAGGTTCTGGCGGAAGAGCTGGAAAGCGGCAGGGTGGAGCTTCGCAGAATCGAGGGGCTGACCATTGAAAACAGACTGGCTCTGGGTAAGGCCGTGCCGGAAGACGTGCTGACTGAGATTAAGGCATGTGACGTACTGCTGAAGGGCCCAACGACGACACCGAAGGGAGGCAGTCTGGAAAGCGCCAATGTGACCTTGCGCAGAGAACTGGATCTGTATGCCAACGTGCGTCCTGTACAGGTGCCCGAAGAAGGAATCGACTGGATTTTTTACAGAGAAAACACTGAGGGCGAGTATGTTCTGGGAAGTCGTGGGGTGGAAATACCCGGTAAACTGTCTATGGATTTCAAGGTGACCACGGAAGCGGGAACCCGCAGAATTGCAAGGGTTGCCTTTGAATACGCGGCGGCTAACGGAAAAGATCGCGTTGCTATTGTCACCAAAGCGAATATCATGAAGAAAACCGACGGCAATTTTACCCGAATCTGTCACGAGGTAGCGGCTCTGTACCCGAATATCAAGGCCGACGACTGGTATATTGACATCATGACGGCAAACCTGGTTAACAAGGATATCAGAAATCAGTTCCAGGTGTTTGTCCTGCCGAACCTCTACGGCGATATCATCACCGATGAAGCTGCAGAGATTCAGGGCGGTGTGGGAACCGCAGGCAGTGCAAACATGGGAGATCAGTACGCTATGTTTGAGGCCATTCACGGCAGTGCGCCGAGGATGATTGAAGAAGGACTTGCCGACTATGCAAATCCGTCCAGCATTTTTAAGGCAACGGAAATGATGCTCCGTCATATAGGACTTTCTCAGAAAGCAGATAAGCTGGCGGCGGCTCTGACAGAATGCACTGAAAAAGAGAAACGGGTTGTGGTGACCGGGTTTGCAGATGGTGCAACCTGCAGAGAGTTTGCCGATTACGTGATGGAAAAGCTGTAGAAATGGATACAGCGTTAACCTGAAATAAAGATAGGGAGTGTCGCAAAATCATCAAAATAAAGGAGACGTCTCACATCTTCATTTAGTCCGGGGTTTTGTCTTCACTCCCGTCTTATTGCCGTGTAACGATCGAAATTCGCAGGATTCTTTATAAGAAAAACGCCGCATCGCGGCAGGAAGTTATGTTTGGATTTCAACAAAATTGACATCTGAGTTTTCGGAGTTTTTTTGACTGCTATTGATAAAGAGTTTTTTTAAATTGATTTGTTTCTTATCTCCTGTATATCCACATTGATGATAGAACCGGTGTGCATCGGTTCTTGCTGCGCCGGAAACTAACCGAACTCCACATGCGCCGGTATTTTTAGCCCAATGTTCAACTGCAGTTAATAATGCTTTACCGATTCCCATTTTCTGAAAACTGTTTGAGACGGCAATACCCATGATGTTTTTCATATGGGATGCGTAGATCAGATCATAGTCATTGGCGTGAACGTATCCAACTACATTGCCATTTATTTGGGCGACATAGATTCTGTCTCTGCTGCTTTCAAGAAGTTTTGCCAGGTTATCCCTGGTCTTATCCTCTGAATAATTATATCCCAGTTCTCTGGCGTTTAATTCATGAATTGCCTTTGTATCTGTAATTTCGCATCGCCTGATTTGTATATTCATTAGTTTTCACCCCATTGAATTTTAGAATTCCAATTTGAGAGACATGCATAAGACCATTTGAAAAATGCTTTTTTCTTATTTTGAGAAATTCGATACCTGAGAGAATTTTCCAAGGCTTTATGCTATTATATCGTAATATCGAGAGAAAAACTATAGTACAGAAAAGATTTCATAAAAAGATGTGCGATTTTGTATTTAAGTGAATGGTATAAGTTTGAACGCTGTTTCACGACAAATAGTAAGAGAGATATCTGGGTTGAACAAACCTCGATTTTTGTCATATTCTCCTCATCTCGTAATATATTTCTAGAGAATGAGAGGGGTGTTTTTGTTGAGAAAGAATATCAGAAAGCTGATTTGTCTTGCCTGCATTCTATCCTTTTGCGGTATCATGGGCGTAAAATATTATTCCAATCCTCAGGAGCCGGTAGTTCTGGAAACGGTGTCTGACAGTCTGACCAGCGCGGGAGCACCGTCAGACGAGCAGAAAAAGGCCGGCCTCAATCTGGATGTAAAGGGGGCAGTGCTCATTGATGCTGATACCGGGACCGTGATCTATGAGCAGAATTCGCATAAGGAACTGCCGCCTGCTTCCGTGACCAAGGTGATGACCATGCTGCTGGTTTTGGAGGCTATTGATGACGGGAAAGCAAAGCTGTCTGATCAGGTGACTATTTCTGAACGGGCAGCATCTATGGGAGGCAGCCAGATGTACATGGAAGTCGGCGAGGTCCATACCCTGGAAGAGCTTCTCGAAGGAATTGCTATTGTCAGTGCCAACGATGCATGTGTGGC
>CASEOD010000025.1 GCA_949289445.1 uncultured Eubacteriales bacterium | reverse complement strand
CCTGCATTTGCCAAGCATCGCGATGCCCTGCGCAATGCCCTGCAAGGCTATCGCAAGCTCAATTCAAAGGCTTTCGAGAAAATCAAACCCGGTGGCATACTTTTCACATTCTCCTGCTCACAGGCTGTCAGCAAAGAGAATTTCCGGACTGCTGTATTCACCGCAGCCGCCATGTCTGGCCGCAGCGTGCGCATACTCCACCAACTGACCCAGCCTGCCGACCATCCGGTCAACATCTATCACCCCGAAGGCGAATATCTGAAAGGACTGGTGCTCTACGTCGAATAATATTTCTATCACCACTCATAGCGCCGGGCCTATGGCAACCTGATAAAGGGTATGCCATAGGCCCGGTTCATTATCAGTCTACAGCCGATATCTACCTGCTGTAACCTGTTTTCTTATAAGCAGTTCCTATCTTGGAAATAAACCTTTGTCTGATGATTAAGTAGCCAAGTTCTCATCTCCATTCGTCCATACGCAGTCTGTCAGTCATATCTACACCAGTCTTCCTAAACGCAAGCGAAAACTCCTCCCGACTTCTCCACTCCCTGCAAGTTTCAGATTCTGTGGAATTCAAACAAGCAATATAAAAACTGTACGTCAGCATTGCCAACGCAAAAAGTACGGATTACTATCTCGACAGCAACCCACAAGCAGCAGGACATCACGGAATACGTCAGAGCATCAACTCTGATACATCCGTTACAGATTATCCTATCTTACTGATTTTCTTCAGTTTTTCTTCGTCTATGATTTTGATTTTGCGGCCATCGATTGTTATCAGTCTTTCGGTGGCAAACTGCGACAAGGTACGAATGGCATTAGAAGTCGTCATGTTCGACAGATTAGCCAAGTCTTCCCGCGAAAGGTAAATACTCAGTGTAGAACCATCCTCTTCCAGGCCATAGCTTTCCTTCAGGAACAGCAGAGACTCTGCCAGACGTCCCCTGATGTGTTTCTGTGTCAGGTTAACCGTTCGCTCATCGGCTATACCCAAATCTATCGACAACTGCTTGATGAAGAACATGGCCAGCTCATTGTTCTGGCTCACCAGAGTAACAATGGCAGTCATCGGAATCAGGCAAATGACAGAAGGTTCAAATGCAGCAGCAGCAGTCACATAGTCCTCTCTGGCAAAGAAAGCGCGATATCCGAAATACTCCACCGGTTTTATCATTCGAATAATCTGGCTTCTTCCACCCACACCGTCCTTGTAGATTTTCACTTTACCGGCCAGCAAACACATCAGATGTGTAGGTCTCTCTCCTTCGCAGTGAATGATTTCATTTTTCTTATAGCTTTGAATTGTAAAATGATTTGATAAGAATTCACGCTGTTCCTCATTCAGGGGAGACCACATATCAGCTATCAATTCCGGTATATTAAAGTCTGATTGGTTAATCTTTGCCATTGCTGCTGCAAAACTGTGTTATACAGCACAAAAGTAAAAATAAAAAATCAGATATTGCTCATTTGTGATAAAAATGTGAAAAGAATAAATCAAAAAAGATATTTATGTAGTAAATATACCGCCCTCAACACACATTTCACGGCACTAAAATGCTTTTGCAGCAAGAAAAAACTATCAGCCTACAAAAAACTGTCGTTTCCCCTCCTTCCAGAAGCGAACAGACAGGAAATTTACATTTTAAGATGTCCCCTACGACATATAGGGATTTTTCTGGTTGTAAAAAAAAATCTGCTTCATCCGGCGGTTATCCACAACCTCCAAATGAAGCAGAATAAAAATGATACATCCGACTTGGTCCCATCGTTTTTAGCAAGCCTGCTATTGCGGCAGCTCCCCGCTACAGGACCTTCAAGTCAGACCGTTCACATCATTTTGAGAACAAAAGTTCTCTGTATTTAGGCAACGGCCATATCTCATCATCAATCTCCATTTCCAGATGATCAATATGGTCACGTATGGTATCCAGGAACGGACGTACCGTTTCCTCATACGCAAATGCTCTGTCTTTGTAGCTATCCATGTGGTTGGCTACCTTTCTTGCTTCCGTCATCTGACGCACC
>CASEOD010000024.1 GCA_949289445.1 uncultured Eubacteriales bacterium | reverse complement strand
AAACTTGCTCTCAGAAAAAATAACAGGAGGAAATATTATGACTTTGGGACGGGAAAAAATACACTTTCTCAACACGCCGACACCGCTCACACATTTATCCGGTATTTCTGAAGATCTGGGTATCGATCTCTATCTGAAGCGGGATGATCTGACCGATTTCGGTACAGGCGGGAACAAACTTCGCAAACTGGAATATCTGGTAAAAGATGCAATGGATCAGGGCGCTACCATGCTTCTGACTGTAGGAGGCGCACAGACCAATCACGGTCGTCTGACCGGAGCGGTTGCCGCCAAATACGGACTGAAAGCTGCGATTGTTGCGGTAGATCCTTATCCGGGCGAAATCTCCGCCAATCTGCTTCTTGACGGAATTATGGGATGCCCTGTCTATCTGGTGCAGCAGGATGGCGTACATACGGACGGAGAACTTCAGGCTGCCGCAGTTGCAAAGGTGACCGCGGAATGGGAAGCCAAAGGAGAAAAGGTATACTTCATTCCTGTGGGCGGCTCCAACGAACTGGGTATTCTGGGCTACTACGACTGTGCGCTGGAACTGGCGTCTCAGACGAAAGAGATGGGTCTTACCGATGTGCGTATCGTTTCTACCGTAGGCAGTATGGGCACCTATATGGGTCTGGCCGCTGCCATAAAAAATGAAAATCTCCCTTTCCATCTGACCGGCATCAGTATCATGCCGCGAAAAGATGCTGCAGGAGAAGCGCTGGAATATTATAACCGGGCAAAAGCATTCCATCATTTACCGGAAACCATGACCGCAGATGAATTCGATGTAAACTGTGATTATGAGTACGGAGCCTATAACAATCCTGTCAGAGAAGTCAGAGAGGCCATATATTATATGGGCCGCCGCGAAGCCATCATTCTGGATCCGTGCTATACGGGGAAAACTTTCGCTGCCATTATGGGTCTTACGAAGGAAGGAATCATCAGACAGGGAGAAAAGGTTATCATGATTCATACCGGTGGTATTCCGGGCATCTACACCCGCCATCACAGAGAAGAAATGGAAAAGGAACTGAAAGATTACATCCATATCATCTGATGTCATGACATTCAGGGGAATCGCTTTCCGTTTGGGCAGTCATCAGGAGTCAATCGGCACAGCCCCGGTTGAGCCATTTGCCGCCAGACCTCTTCGCCGGACCTCTTCAAACGCGGCCGGTCAACCCGAAAGTTAACCGAAAAACGATTTTTATTTTACAGAGGCCGTCCGCAGATATCCGATAAAAAACGGATTAGCTTTTGCAAAATGGTCTGTATTATGACAAAACCGGTGAGATTTCTTGTGAAATCCCACCGGTTTTTCGCTTTAATTGTCAATTCGAGAGCTGCTGCAGATGAGCCCCGACTTCTCTGTTATACACACTTTGTCTGAAATCCTGGTTTGGATGAAAATACACCCAATCGATTTATACATTTTTACCGCTTTTTCGAATTTCAGGTTAAACTTCTTGCAGAAAACATGCTCATCCGGTATCAGCCTTTACTGTTCCCGCAGTCTTTCATGCATGTATGCCTTCAGTGATGCCCGTATGGCATTCAGTTCCAATGTCAGATAGTCCTCATCCTCAAACATGGCATAGTGAACACAGGCTCTGACAAAAAGATAAATCATCCCCTGAACATAGTCTTCGGGCATTCCCAGCTTTCCGGAAAGCTGGTGAGCATACTGGGCGTACCGGACATTGACTCCCTGAAAAAACTCTTTCCCGTATTCCCGATATTTTGGACTTGCATAAACCTGATACATAAAACGATATTTAGCGCCGTGAAGTTCCTTTGTGAGATAAGGCATCTCTCTCAGGAACCGCTCGATATCCTCAAAGTTTTTGGGCGCTTTTTCCATAAAGTCATCTTCCACCTTAGCCATACAGTGGGCAGTGGCTTCAATCACAATGGTATTCTTTGTCCCGAAATAGTAAACCAAAGCCGCATTGGTAACGCCACAGGCCTCAGATAATTTCTTCATTCCGGTATTTTCCAGTCCGTTTTCACAAAAAGTATTGAAACAGATTTCTAAAAATTCTGTTCTCCTCTGCATGTTTCTGTTTCCGTTAATTTTTCTCACCTCTGGTATGTTTAACATCGGGTATTAGCTTGCTGTGCCGAAAAGATATACTCAGCCGAGAATCCTTTCTTTCTGAAAATTTTACCAGCACGGCGAAATACAGCTGGAACACAGGTATATCGTACAGCAGTCTGAACACAGATCACTGTTTCTGTTATTATATCCCTGACCGTTGGAACGGGTTCTGTACATCGCTGCCTGAGATGCAATCTGCTGATATGCTCTCTGATACTCAAAATTATTGGGGTCCATGTCGATGGCTCTGCGAATATTGCTGACCGCATCATCAATCCAGCCTTTGCGGTAAGAAAGCATCCCACTGAGAAAGAACCATTCCGCATCTCTGGACGGCGAGTTGATCAGCATCTGCTCCGCCGCTCCGAGATCTCCCCGATCGATGGCCTGTCGCACTGCATAATAGTTTGTGCTGCCGCCCCGACTCTGACCTCCGTAAGCGTTTCCGTAACCGCCGGAAGAACCTGCCCGTCCGCCCTGATTCTTCATCAGAGCATCATAGGCTTCATTGACCTCCTGCAGTTTTTCTTCGGCCAGATCGGCCAGCGGATTGTTCTGATATTTATCCGGATGGTATTTCTTCACCAGTTCCTTGTAGGCAGCTTTGATTTCTGCTTCTGAAGCGCCCGGCTTTATGCCCAATACTTCATATGGATTGTTCATCTATGTTTGTCCTTTCTTTGAGAATCAGATCGGTTCTTCGTCTGAGCCCCATAAAAATAATATTCTCAATAATTTCTCTGTTTTTCTTTAGGTCCAGCAGATCATAAGATTTTGCCACTTCTGCAAGATAATTATATAGTATATCGCCAATTCCCTCAAGTCCATTTTTTCGATAAATCAAAGGATTGTAGGTTCCGTCTCTCCGATCCTTTTCCCAGTCATCCAGTGCATCCACGGCATAAATCCATTGTCCCAGACTTTTCCCCAGCTGTTTCAGTACTCTCTGCTGTCCGGTTTCTTCATCTGTCCCTGTAAAATAGCCTGCAAACAGCAGTTCCATCAGCTCAGCGAAGACGCTGCCGGTCTGATCGAGAGAGGGGCATCTGCTCTTCTCCAGTGAAGAAAGGTTTTCCAGCGTCTCTTCCACCTGCCGGCAGATTGTCTGATGCCGTTTTTTCAGTTTTCTGTACGCCGCGCAGAGAGCTGTTTTCCCGGCAAGAGCCGATCCGCTTTTTTCATCTTTCCAGTCATCCAGAAATTTGTGATACGCCAAAATGACCATCACATCTGCGGCATAATCCATCGCCGGACTATGCACGAGAGTCGGCCTTTTTTCAACAGGATGCACAATGCAGCGCTGTGCCTGAAATTCCTCGGTTTCTTCAGACAAACCTGAGAGAATCAGTGCCAGAAACACTGCATCGTAGCTGAGCGTCATGCGCGGAATCTGGCCGTACCGTCTTGCTATGGATTTACAGATACCACAGTAGTATCCCCGGTACAGTTCATATTCCCTCACTTTCAGTTCGTCCTTTTCAATTGTTACATACCCTAACATAATAACTTGATGATAAACGATTTACATGAAGTTTTCAAGAAGTATCTGTGAAATTTCTCTTCGCAGGGTCGACAAAATTCGCGGATTTTGTTAAGATATACATGCATAGTAAAACTTAAAACTATAATTTTAGGGAGAAAAAAATGAAGATGAAACGATTATTTTTAACCGCAGTCATTACTTTTACGGCACTCCTTATCACCTGCAGCATCGCTTTTGCAAGCAATGCCGTTGTTGATTCGGAGGATTACACCCATCCGTCAAAGTTCAGTGACACCATGATCATCGACGGCATTGATGTATCTTATTATCAGAGTGATATCGACTGGGGCAAAGTAAAAAGACAGGGCATCGATTTTGCCTATATCAGGTTAGGATTTTCCTACCTTGCTTCACCTCACAGAACCAATCTGGACTCTTTCTTTGAGCAGAACTACGAGGCTGCCCGCGAAGCCGGTGTTATGGTAGGTGTCTACTATTATTCGACAGCCACAACTATCAGCGAGGCGCAGAAAGAGGCGAAATTCGTACTGGATACTCTGGACGACAGGGAACTGGATATGCCCGTCGTTTACGACTTTGAAATGGATTCCAGCGGCAGACTGTACGAGGCGTATTACAGCTGGTCCTCCAGCACCAGAAAATCCAAAGCAACATCCAATTGTCTGGCTTTTCTCAATTACATAGAAAAGAATTCCGACTATGAGGCCATGTTCTATTCCTATCGCGCCATTACATCTCCTTACGGAAATCCAAGCGGAACCAAACTGAATATGAACCTCATCGACAGCAAGTACAGGGTATGGCTTGCTCAGTATTCCACAGATAACAGCTATGAACGTGACTATGATACCTGGCAGTATACCTCCAGCGGAAGCGTAACAGGTATCAGCGGAAATGTGGACTGTAACTTCTGGTACTATGACAACGGTGCGGAGAAAACCGAATCGGGCACAAAATCCATCAAGAATACCACCATCAGTCTTGGCACCACAACCTTTGAATATACCAAATTCAAAAAATATCCTACCGTAACCGTCAAGGACGGCAGCACTACCCTGAAAAAAGGTGTGGACTACAAGGTGAACTATATCAAGAATGTGCTGGCGGGCACCGCCTATGCCTGGGTAGAGGGAATCGGCGATTATTCCAATGTAGCTCTGGTTCCTTTTACCATTACAACCACAGATATTGCTGACGGAGGCACGGTTTCGGACATCGAAGATCAGACGTATGACGGAAAAGCCAAGAAACCTACAGTCAAGGTAATGTACACCGGCACAACCTTTAAAAAGGATGTGGATTATACGGTAAGCTATTCCAACAACACCAATGCAGGAACAGCAACTGTCAAGATTACGGGAATCAGAAACTTCCACGGTACCATTACCAAGACGTTCAAGATCAACAAGGCTACACCGACCTTTACCGGCTACAGCACCTATTACAGAACTCCTAGCAGAGAAGATTTTACCATCAACACCAAATCCTCCAACGAGGACGCTAAGCTGACCTACTCTTCCGATAACACAAAAATCGCAAGTGTAGACGCCAACGGAAAAATTACCTTGAACGGAGGCATCGGCACTGTAACCATCACAGTCACCAGTCCGGAAACACAAAACTACAAGAAGGCCACCAAGGCTGTTAAAATCGTAGTTACTGCTGACGAAGAAACCGACGATTCTGAAGAAAACAGCATTGTCACCGGTGTGCAGAACACCACCATCAAGGCAAGTTCTGAACTGGGCAACGGCTATATCAAGGTCAACTGGGAAAAATCTCCGGGCTACAAGGTGGACTACTATGAAGTCTACAGATCCACCACCTCCGGCGTATACGGCGAGGAACCGTACTTCACCACAAAAGACGGTGACGCTACCTATTACAAAAATACAAAGGATCTGAAAAACGGCGTCCGCTATTACTATAAGGTGCGCGGCGTTCGGGAAATCAACGGCAAAACCTATTATACAAACTGGTCGGGTCAGGCCTACAGACTTTACTCCTACGGCACTGTCAATGCTTCCGGAAACAGCATCATCACCGGAGTACAGAACACCACCATCAAGGCAAGTTCTGAACTGGG